>NZ_QKLN01000009.1:0-247251 GCF_003225665.1 Pseudomonas sp. TKO26 | reverse complement strand
GCGCTGCTGCCATCGGTATCGGTAGCCACCACGCTGAAGTGTTCGCTCAGGCTGTTGGCGCCGTTGGCCGTCGGATGGGCATCGTTACAGTTGAGGGTGTAGCTGTAACTGACAACGCCGGTACCGGCGTTGTAGCCAGTGATGGTCAGGGTGTTACCCAGGGTGGTGGTGACGCTTTGCGGGAAGCCCGCAGCCACACCGCCGCTGACCACATTGATACCGCCCACGCTCAAACTCTGCACACCGTCCAAGGCCGTCACGGTGAAACTGCCGCTCTGGGTCAGCGACGTAGTGTCCGGATTGCTGCCGGTGGTCAGGTTTTTTTCGTAGACAGTGAGTTCGCCACCGTTGACCTCCAAACCATTCAAGATCACCGGATCGTCATTGTTGTGCACCTGCAACACCAGGTTGGCGGTGCTGGGGTCGCCATCGGAGTCGGTCAAGGTGTAGGTGAAAGTTTCACTGCCACTGCCCCCGCCCTTGAGCGCCAGGAAAGCCGGATCACTGGTGTGCACGCTGTAGGTGTAACTGCCATCAGCCGCCAGCACCAAGGTGCCGTAGGTGCCATTGAAAGTACCGGCAGTCACCGGTCCACTGGGCACGCGGTCTGCACCTTGGGTGTCGTTGCTCAGCACGTTGCCGGTCAGGGTCAGCTGGCTCTCCGAGGCCGTGCCCGGGTTGCTGTCGTTGACTGCGGTGGGCAGGTCGTCCACCACATTCACATCCAGCGACCCCGTGGCGCTGCTGCCATCGGTATCGGTAGCCACCACGCTGAAGTGTTCGCTCAGGCTGTTGGCGCCGTTGGCCGTCGGATGGGCATCGTTACCGTTGAGGGTGTAGCTGTAACTGACAACGCCGGTACCGGCGTTGTAGCCAGTGATGGTCAGGGTGTTACCCAGGGTGGTGGTGACGCTTTGCGGGAAGCCCGCAGCCACACCGCCGCTGACCACATTGATACCGCCCACGCTCAAACTCTGCACACCGTCCAAGGCCGTCACGGTGAAACTGCCGCTCTGGGTCAGCGACGTAGTGTCCGGATTGCTGCCGGTGGTCAGGTTTTTTTCGTAGACAGTGAGTTCGCCACCGTTGACCTCCAAACCATTCAAGATCACCGGATCGTCATTGTTGTGCACCTGCAACACCAGGTTGGCGGTGCTGGGGTCGCCATCGGAGTCGGTCAAGGTGTAGGTGAAAGTTTCACTGCCACTGCCCCCGCCCTTGAGCGCCAGGAAAGCCGGATCACTGGTGTGCACGCTGTAGGTGTAACTGCCATCAGCCGCCAGCACCAAGGTGCCGTAGGTGCCATTGAAAGTACCGGCAGTCACCGGTCCACTGGGCACGCGGTCTGCACCTTGGGTGTCGTTGCTCAGCACGTTGCCGGTCAGGGTCAGCTGGCTCTCCGAGGCCGTGCCCGGGTTGCTGTCGTTGACTGCGGTGGGCAGGTCGTCCACCACATTCACATCCAGCGACCCCGTGGCGCTGCTGCCGTCCACGTCAGTGGCCAGCACACTGAAGTGTTCGCTGAGGCTGTTGGCGCCATTGGCCGTCGGATGGGCATCGTTACCGTTGAGGGTGTAGCTGTAGCTGACTACCCCGGTGCCTGCGTCATAACCGGTGACGGTCAAGGTGTTGCCCAACCCTGTGGCAATGGATTGCGGAAACCCCGCCACCACCCCGCCGCTGATCACGCTGATGCCTCCCACGTTCAGGCTCTGCAGACCATCAAGGGCCGTCACGGCAAAGGTGCCGCTCTGGGTCAATGCCGGAGTATCCGGGCTGCTGCCGGTGGTCAGGTTCTTCTCGTAGACGGTGAGCTCGCCGCCATTGACCTCCAGGCCGCTCAAGGTCACAGGGTCATCATTGTTGTGCACCTGCAGCACCAGGCTCGCCGTGCTCGGGTCGCCATCGGAGTCGGTCAGGGTGTAGGTGAAGGTGTCGCTACCATTGCCGCCACCGCCCAGCGCCAGGAACGCCGGATCGGTGGGATGCAGGGTGTAGGTGTAGGAACCATCCGCCGCCAGTACCAGGGTGCCGTAGGTTCCGCTGAAGGTGCCAGCCGTGATCGGCCCGGAAGCCACCCGGTCGGCGCCCTGCACGTCGTTGCCCAGCACATTGCCAGTCAGGCTCAACAAGCTTTCCGAAGCGGTCCCGGGATTGCTGTCGTTGACCGCCGTGGGCAGGTCGTCCACCACGTTCACATCCAGGGAGCCACTGGCGCTGCTGCCGTCCACGTCAGTGGCCAGCACACTGAAATGCTCGCTGAGGCTGTTGGCGCCGTTGGCCGTCGGATGGGCATCGTTACCGTTGAGGGTGTAGCTGTAGCTGACTTCTCCGCTGGCCAGGTTGAAACCGGTGATGGTCAGGGTATTGCCCAGGCCAGTGGTGACGCTTTGCGGGAAACCCGCCGGTACGCCGCCACTGACCACGGTGATACCGCCGACGCTCAAGGTTTGCAGACCGTCCAAAGCGGTCACAGTGAAGGTGCCTGTCTGGGTCAGGGCCGGGGTATCCGGATTGCTGCCTATGGTCAGGTTCTTCTCATAGACGGTGAGCTCGGCCCCCTCGACCTCCAAGCCTCGCAGCAGTACCGGATCATCATTGTTGTGCACCTGCAGCACCAGGTTGGCGGTGCTGGCGTCGCCATCGGCATCGGTCAGGGTGTAGGCGAAGGTTTCAGTGCCATTACCGCCGCCCTTGAGCGCCAGGAAGGCGGGATCAGTGGGGTGAACGGTGTAGGTGTAGGAGCCATCCGCCGCCAGCACCAAGGTGCCGTAGGTGCCATTGAAGGTGCCGGCGGTAACAGGTCCGGCAGCCACTCGGTCGGCGCCCTGCACATCATTGCTCAGCACATTGCCGCTCAGGGTCAGTTGGCTTTCCGAGGCGGTGCCCGGGTTGTTGTCATTGACTGCCGTGGGTACATCGTCGGTGATATTGACGTCAAGGGTGTTGCTGGCCGAGTCGCCATTGCTGTCGATGGCGACCACAGTGAACTGCTCGCTCAGGCTGTTGGCGCCCCCACCTGCGGAGTGCAGGTCATTGCCATTGAGGGTGTAGCTGTAGCTGACCACCCCGGTGGCCGCGTTGAAGCCGGTGATGGTCAGGGTATTGCCCAGACCAGTGGCGATGGATTGCGCAAAAGCCGCCACGACACCGCCGCTGACCACATTGATGCCACCGACATTCAGGCTGAGCAGCCCATCCGGGGCCGAGACGCTGAAGCTGCCACTCTGGGTCAGGGCCGCCGGGTTGCTTGCCGAACCCTGCTCCAGGTTGGCTTCATTGACCGTCAGTTCGCCGCCCTCCACCGAAAGCCCACTCAGGCTCACAGGGTTATTGGGGGCCGCACCGTTGAGCGTCACCAGACCATCGAGGCGTTCAGGGACAAACTCGGGAATGCCATTGAAGCCGGCTGTCGGAAAGCCGATCACCGGCTCGACTCGGCCACCGACCTCTTCCAGCAGGACGAAGCTGTGACCGCCGCCCTGGGCGCCCGGCGCACCACCGGCAGCGGTGGGCCCAGCAGCAGTGGCTTCGGCAGTTTGGGTCGGGTCATCACCGGCGGCGATGGCCTTTTGCAGTTGTTGGACATCGCTCAGTTGCGCATCACTGGGCGCCGGCGCTTGCGGGGTATCGACATGGGGGGCTTGCTGGTCCAGCCATTGCGCCGTCAGTTGCTGAGTGCTGTCACGACCCAGGGTCAGGTCCTGGCCATTTTGCAGATGCACCGCCACCGCACCTTCGGCTCCAGTGACCAACTGCTCACCGACAAACAGCCGGTCCCCTTCCACCAGGACCCGGCGGGCGCCATCCGCCGCTACCGCATAAACCTGCCCGATCACCCTGGTCACAATGCCGATTAACGTTGCCATGTGCACTCCTCCGATGCCGAGAGCAATCGACATCCGCTTGCTAGCGGCAGTGCAGACAGCGTTAACCCGTGGTTGAACAGACCCTGTGCCTGGCAGCTCCGCCCCCATGGCGAAGCGCGCCAGTCTTGATGTCCCGCCCTCCCTTGCAACCCGTTGGAAGGCTGATACCGCAGGGCGCCGGGCAAAATTGCCGCATGTACACCTTGGGATCGCTCACCAACTCCGTTGTGCGGAACAGCCTAAACGGCCACGCCAAAAAAATGCCGCAAAATACTGTTCCACAACGCCTTCCTTGTAACCACTTCCCCGCCCTGAACCACCTGAAATTTGAACCTCCCCAGACACTCCAGAAAATGCCTCAACACCTGAAAATCCGGGGTCTGCGATTGGAACAATGTCTTGCTTTTACAAACCTGCATAAGTTTTTTTTGGCATAAAAGTTATGAATTTTTTTTCTTAACTATGCTTCTGGATGTTCTTAGCTCTGTTGTAAACAAGATGAAACGGTTAAACCTCAATTTTTAAGTCAAGTTTTTGACTAGCCCATTGTTTCACTGGATCAGGGAGAGACACCCATGCGCGTTTTCACCCCCCTCAGCGGTGCAGTTCTTCTGGCTTCAATCTGCGCCAGCCCGGCTCAGGCCATGTCCTTGACTGAAGCGATCCAGAGCACTCTGGACAACCACCCTGAGCTTCGCGCCAGCCAGAACAACCGGCTGTCCGCCGATGAAGATGTGAAGGTGGCCAAGGGTGGCTTCTATCCCAGCCTGGATCTCAATGCCGGCTACGGCCGCGGCTACAGCGACAACACCACCACCCGCGGCTACGGCGTGGCGCGCGGCACCGGCAACCACAACACCGAGACTCTGAATTACACCCAGTCGGAACTGCGCCTGCGGCAGATGCTCTTCGACGGTTTCAACACCACCAATGAAGTGGGCCGCACCCGGTCGGTGGTCAACTCCCGTGCCTACTACACCCGCGGCACCGCCGAAAGCCTCGCCCTGCGCACCATCGAGGTGTACCTGGAGGTGCTCAAGCGCCGTGAACTGGTGACCCTGGCCAAGAACAACCTGCAGGCCCACCTGCGGGTCAACGACCAGATCGGCCTGCGCAGCCAGCAGGGCGTGGGCAGTAACGCCGACCTCGACCAGTCCAAGGCCCGGCGTGCCCTGGCGGAAAACAACTACGACACCGCCCAGGTCGACCTGGCCGATGCCGAGGCCAACTTCTACAGCGCGGTGGGACGCCTGCCCGATGAGCTGGAAAGCCTGCCGTCGATCCGCGGCGAAATCCCGCAGAACCTCAACGACGCCAAGCAGAGCATGCTGCTGAACAACCCCTACCTGAAATCCGCCCAGGCCGACATCCAGGCGGCGGAGAGCCAGTACGAAGTGGCCAAGTCCCCCTTCTATCCACGCTTTGACGCCGAGGCCGCAGTCAACGCCAACGACAACGTGCGGGGCGACCTGGGCCATGACAACGAATGGCGGATCGGGGTGATCATGAACTACAACCTGTTCCGCGGCGGCAGTGACAAGGCCCGCCTGCAGTCCGACGCGCACAAGATCAACCAGGCCATGGACATCCGCAACAACGCCCTGCGCATGCTCAACGAAAACCTCACCCTGGCCTGGAACGCCATGCTCAACGCCAAGAAACAGACCCCCACCGCCCGGGAATATGCAGAAACCACCACCCGGGTGCGGGCCGCCTACCAGGACCAGTTTGGCCTCGGCCAACGCACCCTGCTCGACCTGCTGGACAGTGAAAACGAACTGTACAACGCCAACCGCCGCTACACCGAAGTGCGCTACACCGAAGAGTTCTCCATGTACCGGGTCCTGGCCAACATGGGCGAGCTGCTGAACAAGGAAAAAGTCGTGGTGCCGGCCGAAGCCATCGCCCAGAGCGAAGTGAAAAGCGAGGCACGCCTGCCGGATATGAAGTAGTGCCGTGGAGGACTCGATTTGACCAGCCTCGAACCCGGGAGCCAGCACGCCGATCCGCGTGCCAGCTTCGATGATCCGCTGTTGGACGGATTGCTGATCCTGTGCCGACTCCACGGATGCAACGTCAGCCGGGGCAGCCTCAGCGCAGGCTTGCCCCTGGACAAGCAACGCCTGAGCCTCGACCTGTTGCCCCGGGCCGCGGCCCGGGCCAGTTTGCAGGCACGCCTGCTGCGCCGGGAACTGGGGGCGATTTCCGCCCTCAACCTGCCGGTGCTGCTGATCCTCCACCACGGCCGGTGCGCGGTGCTCAGGCGCTGGGGCGAGGATGGCCAGGCCCTGCTTCTGCCCAGCGAGGCCGAAGGGGGCGAGCAGTGGGTCAGCCGCGAGGAACTGGCCCGGGAATACAGCGGCCAGGCCCTGTTCGCCCGCCCCCGCCATGAACTCGAAGACCTGCGCAGCCCCCTGGTGCCCAGGGTCGAAGCCTGGTTTCGCGACACCCTGAAGCTCTCTCGCTGGCTCTACAGCGACGCCATTCTCGCCAGCTTGCTGATCAACCTGCTGGGCCTGATGGTGCCGCTGTTCGTGATGCAGACCTACGACCGCGTGGTGCCCAACCAGGCCACCTCGACGCTCTGGGTTCTTACCCTTGGGCTGCTGCTGGGCACCGGCTTCGAACTGGTGTTGCGGGTGGTGCGGGCCCACCTGCTGGATCAGGCCGGGAAAAAGACCGACGTGATCCTCTCCGCCACCCTGTTCGAACGCATCACCGGCATGAACATGAAGGCCCGCCCCGCCACCATCGGCGGCTTTGCCCAAAGCATCCACGACTTCCAGGGCCTGCGGGAGTTCCTCACGGCCGTGACCCTGACCAGCCTGATCGACCTGCCCTTCGCCCTGCTGATGCTGATGGTGATCGGCCTGCTCGGGGGCTGGCTGGTGGTGATCCCGATACTGGCATTCCCCATCACCATCGTCTTCGCCATGCTGATCCAGGTGCGCCTGCGCGACACCGTGCAAAAAAGCCTGGCCCTGGGCGCCGAACGTCAGGCGCTGTTGATCGAGACCCTCGGCGGCCTGGAAACCCTCAAGGCCTGCAGCGCCGAAAGCGAACGCCAGCACAAGTGGGAAAGCACCCACGGCGCCCTGACCCGCCTCGACAGTCATGCCCGCAACCTCTCGGCCCTGGCCACCAACGGCACCCTGTTCATTCAGCAGTTGTCCGGCATGGCCACCATCGTCGCCGGGGTCTACAGCATCATCGCCGGCAACCTCAGCGTCGGCGCCCTGGTGGCCAGCTACATGCTCGGCAGCCGGGTCCTGGCGCCATTGGGACAGATCGCCGGGCTGATCACCCGCTACCAGCAGGCGCAGTTGACCATGCGCAGCACCGACGCGCTGATGGCCCTGCCCCAGGAACGCGATGCCCGTCAGCGGCCTCTGGAGCGCACCCAGTTGCAAGGCGCCCTGGAAGTCAGCCGAGTGAGCTTTCGCTACCCCGGGCAGAGCACCCCGGCGCTGAACAACATCAGTTTCAGCCTCAAGCCCGGAGAGCGGGTCGGCATCATCGGCCGCAGCGGCTCGGGGAAAAGCACCCTGGCCCGGCTGTTGATGGGCTTTCTCGCCCCGGAGGAAGGCCAACTGCTGCTGGACGGCCTGGACCTGCGGCAACTGGACGTGGCCGACCTGCGTCAGCAGACCGGCTACGTCGCCCATGACCTGCCACTGCTGGCCGGCAGCCTGCGGGACAACCTGACCCTGGGCGCACGCTACATCAGCGACGCCCGAATGCTCGAAGTCGCTGAGCTCACCGGGGTCACCGAACTGGCCCGCCAGCACCCCCAAGGCTTCGACCGACCGGTCGGTGAACGCGGGCAACTACTGTCCGGCGGCCAGCGCCAGGCGGTGCTGCTGGCCCGGGCCCTGCTGCTGGACCCGCCGATCCTGCTGCTGGACGAACCCACCAGTGCCATGGACAACAGCAGCGAGGACGCTCTGCGTCAGCAACTGCACGCCAAGGTCCAGGGCAAGACTCTGCTGCTGGTGACCCACCGCACTTCGATGCTCAGCCTGGTGGACCGCCTGGTGGTTCTGGACGAAGGGCGGATCGTCGCCGACGGACCGAAAGACGCGGTTATCGATGCACTGCGCAAGGGCCGTGTCGGCTCTGCAGCCGTCTAGGAGTGCCGAGCATGTCTACACCATCGTCGCCCCGGGGTTACCTGGGCAGCTTTCGCCGCAGCGCGGAAAGCGAATTCATGCCGGAAACAGTCGGCGCCTCCTTGCAGGACTCGCCCCGCGGATCACGGCTGACGGTCTGGATCGCCGCCGCGCTGATCCTCTGTGCCCTGGTATGGGCCAGGTTCGCGGTGCTCCAGGAAGTCACCATGGGCGAAGGCAAGGCCATTCCTTCGAGCAAGGTCCAGGTGATCCAGAACCTGGAAGGCGGCATTGTCACCGAGATCTTCGTCCGCGAAGGGCAGATGGTGGACAAGGGCCAGACCCTGCTGCGCCTGGATGACACACGCTTCCGCTCGAACAAGGGCGAGAGCGAGGCTGATCGCTTCGCCTTGATGGCCCAGGTCGAGCGACTGTCCGCCGAAGCCGAGGGCAAGCCCTTCAGCCCGTCCGCCGAAGTGCTGAGCAAGGCGCCGCAAGTGGCGGAGGACGAGCGCGCGCTGTACGACCAGCGCCAGCGACGCCTGGCCAGCGAGCAGCGCACCCTCAGCGAACAGCTGCGGCAGAAGACCCAGGAACTGGCGGAGTTTCGCTCCAAGCAGGGGCAATACAGCTCCAGCCTGGCCCTGCTCAATCAAGAGATGAACATGTCGACACCGCTGGTGGGCACCGGCGCCGTGTCACCGGTGGAGATCCTGCGGCTCAAGCGCAGCGCGGTGGAGATTCGCGGCTCCCTGGACGCCACCACCCTGGCCATTCCACGGGCCGAATCGGCCATCAACGAAATCAAGAGCAAGATCGACGAATCGGTGCAGACCTTCCGCTCCGATGCCGCCAAGGAGCTCAACGCCAAACGCACCGACCTGTCGAAGATCACCGCGTCGGGGATCGCCATCGATGACCGGGTCAACCGCACCACGGTGGTATCGCCGGTGCACGGTGTGATCAAGCAGCTCAAGGTCAACACCATCGGCGGCGTGGTCCAGCCCGGCAGCGACCTGGTGGAAATCGTGCCCATGGAAGACAACCTGCTGATCGAGGCCAAGGTCCGGCCTCAGGACGTGGCCTTCCTGCACCCAGGACAGAAAGCCATGGTCAAGTTCAGCGCCTACGACTACACCATCTACGGCGGCCTGAGCGCCAAGCTGGAGCTGATCGGCGCCGACACCATCACCGACGACAAGGGCAACAGCTTTTATCTGATCCAGGTGCGCACCGACAAGAACCACCTGGGGGGCGACACCAATCCCCTGCTGATCATCCCCGGCATGGTGGCGACGGTGGACATCATCACCGGCGAGAAAAGCGTGCTGGACTACCTGCTCAAGCCCGTGCTCAAGGCCCGCACCGAAGCCATGCGCGAACGCTGACTGCAGCGTACGTAGGAGCCGGCTTGCCGGCGAAGAGGCCCTCTGACTGTGCAGCAGACTTGAGAGTGCTTTCGCGGGCAAGCCCGCTCCTACAGAAAAAACTCAGGGTTTGGCGCTGTGATTGCGTTGGTAGGTGTCTTCGCCCATCGCGGCGATCTGCCCTTCGATCAAGGCCTCGAAGGGGCGCAGCAAGGGCTCGAAGGAGGTCGGTGCCTCCAGCACCTGCAACGCCTGGACAATGGCTTCCAGGGTCGACAGCGCACCCGGCCCCGGGGCCTTGCGCAGGCGATAGCGCGAAGGCGTCGCAGCGGCCAGGGTCACTCGCGGCAGGGCCGCCAGCAGCGGATTGAGGTGCAACAGCTTGCGCGCCTTGCGCCAGGTGCCGTCGGGCACCACCAGCAGCAGCGGCTCATCCGTCTCGGCGTAGGCCTGCAATGGCTGGGCATCATCCGCCGGGAACAGCAAACAGGCCCGGTATCCGGGCTGGGCGAGCAGCGCCGGCAAGTCCTCGAACACCTCGCCAACCACCAACTCGGCGTTACTCAACCCCAGCGCTGCCAGTCGCGCCGTGTTCAGGGCATGGTTGACCTCGCTGGGATGCTGCAACAGCAGCACCCGGGTGCGACTGGGCAGCCGCGGTATCAGTGGGCATAGACAGTGGCCCTCAGGGCGCAGGCAACGCTCGCAGCGTGCTCGGGACATGGAGATTCCTTATGACTGATTGAGCTGAGCCTTGAGCAGGTCGCGGAAGGTCTGGATCAGCGGCTCACGGCCCCGGCCACGGCGCATGATCATGGAGAACGGCGCCTGATAACCGAAGGTCGCCGGCAGCAGCACCCGCAGATCCCCCTTGTCGGCCCAGGCCTGGGCGTAATGTTCCGGCAGGTAGCCGATGTAGGCCCCGGACAACACCAGGATCAACTGCGCCTCCATGCTTTCCACGGTCGCCGCGCTGTGCTTGAAGCCGTGACGGGCCAGCTCGGCCTGGCTCCAGTAGCCGCGACCCACCATGCGCTGCTGGGTGATGACCTGCTCGGGAATGCGCCGCTCGCTGTACAGCGGATGCCGGTTGCTGCAGTACAGCCAGTGCTGCTCACGGTACAGCGGCATGTACACCAGGCCGCTCATGCGTGTGGAAAAGGCACCGATGGCCAGGTCCAGGCGGTTGTCCTGCACCCCCAGTTGCAGCTCGTGCGGGCTCATCACCGACAGGTGCAAATGCACCGCCGGATGCTCCTGACTGTAGGCACCGATGGCCTCGGCGAACGGCAAAGCCTTGTCGCTGACGGTGGAGTCGATCACTCCCAGGTTCAGGGTGCCGCGCAACTCGCCCTTGAGGGCGGCCGCGTACTGCTCGAAGCCCTCCAGTTCCCCCAGCAGGCGCAAGGTTTCCTGGTGGAACAGCTCGCCCTTGCTGGTCAGGCTGAATCCACCCCGGCCACGGTGACAGAGAACCAGCCCCAGGAAGGCTTCCAGCTGGCTCATGTAGGTGCTGATGGCCGACGTCGAGAGGTTGAGCTCGTGCTGGGCATTGGCGAACCCCTGATGGCGCACCACGCTGACGAAGATGCGCAATAGTTTCAGATCAGGTAAAGCGTTGGCCATGACAGGCTCCGATAACAGGCAAAACGACCACTTCCCTGTGACAAGTGCGCGTGCTCACGCCGTGCGATGAAGCAGCCTCGATGCCGTCCATGCCCACTTTCAATCGCCCCCGTTACCTGAATAACACTGCTTGTAGCACCGGGCGGGGGCAGACTGCTGCGCCCCGCAGGGCATTGGCAGCAGCGCGGGAGTCTAGCGCGGCCCCGATCATTAGTTTAGAAAAATCTGAACTAAGTATTTGTCCGTAGCGATTCTTTCCCCGCACTACATTTCGCAGAATCGGCCCACTCGGTTGAACGGGCGGCACCTGCTGCGCCCGCAACCTCATAAATATAAAACAACGATGAGGCCTATCCCGTGGACAAGATTCTCCACCAACCACTGGGCGGCAACGAAATGCCGCGCTTCGGCGGCATCGCCACCATGATGCGTCTTCCCCATCTGCAATCCGCTGCCGGCCTGGACGCGGCCTTCGTCGGCGTGCCATTGGACATCGGCACCTCGCTGCGCGCCGGCACCCGTTTCGGCCCGCGGGAAATCCGCGCCGAATCGGTGATGATCCGCCCCTACAACATGGCCACCGGTGCCGCCCCGTTCGACTCGCTGTCGGTGGCCGATATTGGCGATGTGGCGATCAACACCTTCAACCTGCTGGACGCGGTACGCATCATCGAAGAAGCCTACGACGGCATCCTCGAACACAACGTGATTCCCCTGACCCTGGGCGGCGACCACACCATCACCCTGCCGATCCTGCGGGCCATCCACAAGAAACACGGCAAGGTCGGGCTGGTGCACATCGATGCCCACGCCGACGTCAACGACCACATGTTCGGCGAGAAGATCGCCCACGGCACCACCTTCCGCCGCGCCGTGGAAGAGGGCCTGCTGGACTGCGACCGGGTGGTACAGATCGGTCTGCGTGCCCAGGGCTATACCGCCGAAGACTTCAACTGGAGCCGCAAACAGGGCTTCCGCGTAGTCCAGGCCGAAGAGTGCTGGCACAAATCCCTGGAACCGCTGATGGCCGAGGTCCGTGAAAAGGTCGGCAACGGCCCGGTGTACCTGAGCTTCGACATCGACGGTATCGACCCGGCCTGGGCACCGGGCACCGGCACTCCGGAAATCGGCGGCCTGACCACCATCCAGGCCATCGAGATCGTCCGTGGCTGCCAGGGCCTGGACCTGGTGGGCTGCGATCTGGTGGAGGTTTCGCCACCTTACGACACCACCGGCAACACCTCGCTGCTGGGCGCCAACCTTTTGTACGAAATGCTCTGCGTGCTGCCCGGCGTGGCCCACCGCTGAGTCCCGGCCCTGGGAGGGCTGGTGCCGCGCTCAAGCACGAGCGCGGCCATGGATCCGTCATGCAAAGGAGCGCAACACCTTAGCCAACGTGATCGGAGCAGATCATGAATAACAATAAAGAACACCGCCTCAAGCACATGAACAACGGGGACACACAGATCCCCGCCCCGCGCTGCAGCACCCTGTACGACCTCTCTCGAAACAGGCCGCCCTTGGCCTGAACTGCCCAGCAACCGCAGCTCTTGCGACAGACCGGTCGCCACCGGTCGAACGGTTGGCCGTCCGCATCCGCGGCTGGCAACAACAATAACAATTTGCTTTTGAGGACCCGAACATGGGCTTGGACATTCTCGTAGTACTGATCTATGCCGCCGGCATGATCACCCTGGGGTGGTACGGCATGCGCCGGGCCAAGACCCGTGACGACTATCTGGTAGCCGGCCGCAACCTCGGGCCGGGCTTTTACCTGGGCACCATGGCGGCCACCGTATTGGGCGGCGCCTCGACCATCGGCACCGTGCGCCTGGGCTACGTCCACGGCATTTCCGGCTTCTGGCTCTGTGGCGCCATCGGCCTGGGCATCGTCGGACTCAGCCTGTTCCTGGCCAAACCCTTGCTGAAACTGAAGATCTATACCGTCACCCAAGTGCTGGAGCGCCGCTACAACCCCGCGGCACGCCATGCCAGCGGACTGATCATGCTGGTCTATGCGCTGATGATCGGGGCCACCTCGACCATTGCCATAGGCACCGTGATGCAGGTGCTGTTCGGCTTGCCGTTCTGGGTATCGATCCTGGTGGGCGGTGGTGTGGTGGTGCTCTATTCGACCATCGGCGGCATGTGGTCGCTGACCCTGACCGACATCGTGCAGTTCCTGATCATGACCATTGGCCTGGTGTTCCTGCTGATGCCGCTGTCCATCGTCGACGCCGGCGGCTGGGATAGCCTGGTGGCCAAGTTGCCAGCCAGCTATTTCGACTTCACCGCCATCGGCTGGGACACCATCCTCACCTACTTCCTGATCTACTTCTTCGGCATCTTCATCGGCCAGGACATCTGGCAGCGGGTGTTCACCGCCCGCAGTGAAGGCGTTGCGAAAATCGCCGGAACCGCGGCCGGCCTCTACTGCGTGCTCTACGGATTGGCCGGCGCCTTGATCGGTATGGCCGCCAAGGTGCTGCTGCCGGACCTGGACAACGTCAACAACGCCTTCGCCAGCATCGTCCAGACCAGCCTGCCCAACGGCATCCGCGGCCTGGTCATCGCCGCCGCACTGGCTGCCCTGATGTCCACCGCCAGCGCCGGCCTGCTGGCCGCCTCCACCACCGTGACCCAGGACCTGCTGCCACGCCTGCGTGGTGGTCGTCAGAGCGGCAACGGAGACGTCCATGAAAACCGTATTGCGACCCTGCTGCTGGGCATCGTGGTGCTGGGCATCGCCCTGGTGGTGAGTGACGTGATCAGCGCCCTGACCCTGGCCTACAACCTGCTGGTGGGCGGCATGCTGATTCCACTGATAGGGGCCATCTACTGGAAACGCGCCACCACCGCCGGAGCCATTACCAGCATGTCCCTGGGGTTCATCACGGCGCTGTTCTTCATGTTCAAGGACGGCCTGGACGCCAACACCCCGATCTATTACAGCCTGGCCGTAGGCCTGGTGAGTTTCGTCGCGGTGAGCCTGCTCTCTCGTCGCCCGGCACCGCTGGCCAGCACGATCTGACCTGAAGTCGGACGCCTGAAGCTTTTTCTTCGACGGGTGCGGCGTCGGTGGCCGCACCCGTTTTTTTTCGCCCGCAAGAAAGTGCCCAGGCAACGCAGCTGAGTGCTGCAGACGCGAGGCCGTGGAGTGTAACTATAGAGATTACCGCGCATACCCCGGGATCAGGCCCAAAGTCTTGCGATGGGAAAAACCAGGCGCGAGACGGAGTCTGCACTCCGCACTCGCGGCAAGCTCAACGGCGACGTTGCTGGCGGCGCCGCAGCTCTTCGTCGGTAGGAATCGGCACCGGTTGCAGCGGCGGCTCGATCAGGCCCAAAGCGACGCCAAGGTCGTGAAGCCAGCTTTGCAGTTTGTCTTTCATAGTGCCCCCTCAGGGTCGTGCCGAGCGGCGGTACTGCGCCGCTTCAAGCAGATAATAGTCCTAACTTATCCCGCGCGCTGCCTCGCAATCGCAATGAACTGTTACTGGATTGAGACGAATCGGCCAAGGCTATTCAGCCATTGGCCCTCAGCAGCGGCACCTGGTGCCCGAAGGCGCCCTGCTGCAGTTCGATCCAGGCATTGAGGTTGGCCCCCAGCATGCCCTTGCGCCACATCAGCCAGGTGGTGGTGTGGGCAAACGGCTCGGCCAAAGCATGCACCGCCACGCTTTCACGCCCCGGGAGGCTGTCGAGCATCGACTGGGCCATCAGCGCCACCCCGGAACCGGCAATCACGCAGGCCAGCATGCCCTGATAGGACTCGATCTCCATGGCCCGGCCCATGGCTGCGTGATAGTGGGCAAACCAGGACTCCAGGCGCATGCGATAGGAGCAGCCCTGACGAAAGGTGAACACCGCCCGGCCCTCCACATCCCGGGCAGTACGCACTGGAGGGTGATCGGCCTCACTGATCAGTACCAGGGTTTCATCGCACAACGGCACGCCATCCAGCCCCGCCAGCTCCAGGGGGCCATCCACCAGGGCCGCGTCCAGGCGTCCGGTGAGCAAGCCTTCGAGCAACTCGCCGCTGGGCCCGGACTGCACCTGCAGATTCACCGCCGGATAGGTCCGGTGATAGCGCGCCAGCAGCGCCGGCAGATGAATGGCCGCGGTGCTGTACATGGTGCCGAGGACGAAATCCCCGGCCGGCTGACCGCCTTGCACCGCGGCATGAGCTTCGTCGTGCAGGGCGAACAGCCGCGCGGCGTAATCGAGCAGCACCTTGCCCGCCGGTGACAGTTGCAAGCGCTGGCGCTCACGCAGAAACAGCTCGACACCCAACTGCTCCTCCAGTTGCTTGAGCCGGGTCGAGAGATTCGACGGCACCCGGTGCAGGCGCTCGGCGGCCCGGGTAATGGACCCCTCCTCGGCCACAGCCTGGAAAATACGCAGTTGGCTGAACTCCATGATCTTCTCCAAAACTGAACAAGTTTCTCACTATTATTCATTTTTAAGGAAAGTCAATCCGCCCTAGCCTGACGGTCATTGTCCTTGCCGATGGAAGACCGCCATGTCCCCCCTGCTGCGCCTGCTTGCCAGTTTCATTGCCTTGATGATGGCCATGGGCATTGGCCGCTTCGCCCTGACGCCACAGTTGCCGCACCTGATCAGCGAAGGCCAGGTCGACCTGACCGCCGCCGGACTGATCGCCGCCGCCAACTACCTGGGCTATTTCGTCGGCGCTCTGGACGCCATGTTCGCCCGGCGCCCGGCCCAGGTACGCCTGCGCCTGTTGAGCGGCCTGTGGTTGTGCGTACTGCTGACCCTGACCTCGTTCTGGGCCCAGGGCTTCTGGCCGCATCTGGTGCTGCGCTTCGGCACGGGCCTGGCCAGTGCCTGGGTGCTGGTGATGATCACGGCCCTGAGCCAGCCCCTGGCCCTGGCGGCGGGTCGGCCACGCCTGGGCGCCCTGGTGTTCGCCGGCCCGGGGCTGGGGATCATGCTCACCGGGCTGCTGGCCCTGGGCGCCAATCTGCTGGGGCAGAGCTCGGCCAACCTGTGGCTGCTGTATGGCGCCGTGGCCTTGTTGATGTTGCTGGCGATCCTGCCGATCCTGCCCCGGACTTCCAGCAGCCAGCGGCTCGTCCCACAGCCGATCGCGGAAAATCAGCAGAGCGTGGGCCGCCTCGGGCTGGTCTACGGCCTGTACGGCGTGGGCTACATCATCCCCGCAACCTTTCTCTCGCAGATGGCCAGCGCGCGCTTTCACGGCCAGTGGCAAGCCGATCTGTTCTGGCCCGGCTTCGGCCTGGCCGCCGCCCTGGGAGTAGCCCTGGTCAGCCTGCGCCGACAACGCCCGGACAGCACTCGCCACTGGCTGATGGCGACCCTATGGCTGCAGGCCGCGGGGGTCTTCGCTTGCCTGCTGGGCAGTGGCCTGGGACTGGTGCTGGGAGTGCTGCTGTGCGGCACGCCATTCCTGGCCTGCATGCAACTGGTCATGCAGCGCTCACGGGAACTGGCACCACAGTCGGCCCAGCGCAATGCCGGGTTGCTGACCGCCTGCTTCGCCATGGGTCAGTTAAGCGGTCCATTGCTGGCGGCCCTGAGCAGTCATTTCAACGGCGATCTGCAACCGGCGCTGGTGGTCGCAGGCTGCGGCTTACTGCTCGGCGGCAGCTTGTTGTGGACGCAGCCGCTGGCAGCGCCACGTTGCCCGGCAGTCTCGTGAGGTCGGCGGCTACAGCCAGCGCCGGATGCGTCGACGCAACCATTGCTCGGCGCTGACGAAGGTGATGCCCAGCAGTACCAGCATGGCACCGAGCACAAAGTTGAGGCTCAGCGGCTCACCCAGCAACAGTACGCCGAAGGTCACGCCGAACATCGGCGTCATGAAGGAAAACACCGCCAGATTTGCCGCCAGATAGCGACGCAGCAGCCAGAACCAGGTCAGGTAGCTGAAAAACGACACCACCAGCCCCTGGAACAGCACGCTGGCCACCGCCACCGGGGTCAGGCTGACCTGGGTCACCTGACCGCTGAGCACGGCAATCAGCAGCAGGCCGACAAACCCGACGATCAGCTGATAGAACAGGGTCAGGGTGGCAGGCGCTTCCGACAGCCGTGAAGCTCGTACCACCACCGTGGTTGCCCCCCAGGCCAGCCCGGCCAGCAACCCCAGCAGGTCGCCCAGGAGCATGCGCCAGTCCAGGTTGTCGAGGGAGATGCCACCGGCAAAGGCAATGCTGATGCCAATGAACGCGAGGACGATCCCCAGCCACTGCAAGGGCCGCAAGCGCTCACTGGGCAGCAGCCAATTGACCCCCAGGGCAGTGAAGATCGGCGCGGTGTAGAGAAACACCGACATGTGCGCGGCACTGGTGAGCTTCAATCCTTCGGCAATGAACAAAAACTCCAGGCCGAACAGGGCGCCGGCCAGCAGACCGGCGCGCCAGGTGCCGGGAATCTGCGACCAGCCGCCCTTCCAGCACATCAACAGGGCCACCAGCAGCGCCGAAATCCCGGAACGGGCGGCCGCCTGCATCACCGGGGCGATGTCCGCCGCCGCCCACTTGATCATGACCTGCTGTACGCCCCAGATCAGGCACAAACCCAGCATCACCTGCAGGGCAAAGCCATCGGCGTTGCGCCGCTCGATACTCACGGGCATTCCTCATATTGATTCAACGACATGAACGCCCCCACAAGGGCAATGACGATGCACCTCGACTGTCGGGGGCGAAGGACGATTCAGTTCAGTTCGATACGGTCGGCATGAATGACGATCTGGCCCTGCTTGTAGAGCGCACCGATGGCCTTCTTGAAGTTGCCCTTGCTGACCCCGAACAAACTGCTGATCAATGCCGGATCGCTCTTGTCGCTGACCGCCAGGGAGCCATTGTTCTCGCGCAACTTGGCGAGGATCTTCGAGTTCAGACTGGTGGCCGCCTCTTCACCCACAGGTTGCAGGCTCAAGCTGATCTTGCCGTCGGCGCGGACTTCCTTGATGAAACCTTTCTCTTGCATGCCGGAGCGCAGGAACTTGAACACCTCGTTCTTGTGAATCAGGCCCCAGTGCTTGTTATTGATGATGGCCTTGAAGCCCATGTCGGTGGACTCGGCCACCAGCAAGTCGACTTCCTGGCCAACCTTGTAGTTGGCGGGGGTCTTGTCCAGGTAGCGGTCCAGGCGGGCCGTGGCGGTGATACGACGGGTGTGCTTGTCCAGATAGACATGCACCACGCAGTATTCGCCGGCATTCATCTGGCGCTTTTCCTCGGAGTACGGCAGCAACAGATCCTTGGGCAATCCCCAATCCAGAAATACCCCGATGCTGTTAACTTCGACAACTTTAAGACTGGCGAACTCGCCGACTTGAACTTTCGGCTTTTCAGTAGTTGCGATCAACTTGTCGGCACTGTCCAGATAAACAAAAACGTTCAACCAGTCTTCATCTTCACTGGGAATATCCTTGGGAATATAACGATTGGGCAGCAAGATCTCGCCGTCCGCACCACCATCCAGATACAAACCAAAGTTAGTGTGTTTTACCACTTGCAAACTGTTGTAGCGCCCGACTAAAGCCATTTCCAATACCCTCGTTACGTGGGCGGCATTCTACCTGTTTTCCACTGTGGCGTTGATGCTCCTGAGTCGCCCAGGGGAAAAATCAATGAACAGCCTTGATTTTTCTGGCCTTGGCGCCGATCAAGCGGCCACTCGTCAGGCAAAGGCGCATCTGCCTGACCGGAATCCGCTGCGCCAAGACCGCCTCGCCTACCAATAGTCCTTATTTAAAACAGCCACTTAGGTAGATATCAGCGAGATCAACTTAGAAAAAAACACAAAAAGCCGCGCGTTATTCCAGAGGATATTTACCAAGCAATTGTCAAGTATTTCTGATAGGATGCCTGGCCAAATTAATTTTCCCGAAAGGTTAAATGGCCGCCATGCGAGTAAAAGCCTCCAACAGCAAAGCAAAACCAGCTCCCGCCGTTGAAACCAGCGAATCGATCAATGAACAAATCGCGGCCTTCCTGAAGTCCGGCGGCGAAATCCAGCAAATTGCCAAAGGCGTCAGCGGCCAGACTTTCGGCCCGTCCAAGCAGATCAGCCTCGGCAAAAAGTAATTCCCCTCGCTCTATCCTGGTCCCTTAGCGCTTTGCCCTCAAAGCGCTAGGACTGGCACCCTGCTCCCCACCCCACTCCAGCAGAAATCGACGAACGGCCCTCATCCCCAGGCATTCGCCGGTATCCTTGCCGCCTTCCGGATAAATCGTTTCAGCCGACTTTCAGGTTGTCACTCCCCGCCGTTCAAGGAGTGCTGCATGCGCAACCCCGCCACACTGGCCCTCAGCCTGCTGCTGGCCTGCCCCATCGCCCTGGGACAGATAATCCAGCGAGATCTGGGCGACTTCGACCTCAAGCTGGGCACCAGCCCCAGCCGCAGCATGGCCCAGGGCCTGGTCAAACCCGCCTCCAGCGACTCCCTGCACGGTGGCCTCGACCTGAGCCACGACAGCGGCTGGTACTTCGGCCAATGGTCCCCCAGCATGGGCCTGAACCCCGCCAGCCCGCTTGAGGTGGATGCCTACCTGGGCTTCAAGCGCCCCTTCGACCAGACCCTGGGCTACGAACTGGGGATCATCCACTACAACTACCCGCAACGGCGCACCCAGGACAGTCAGGAGTTCTACGGCGGCTTGAGCCTGCTGGGCAGCCGCTTTGGCGCCGCCTTCAGCAACGACCCGGCCATGCGCAACAGCACCCTGTTTGCCGACCTGAGCGGCAACTCGCCGTTCGGCATAGGCATCAGCGTCAAATACACCGCTTACCAACTGACCAACGCTGTCGCCGTGGCCAACGGCAATGAAGTGGCAGGCTTCAATGACTGGTCGATCAAATTCTCGCGGCCCTGGCGGGGGATCGATCTGAAGCTGATCTACAGTGATTCAAGCCTGCGCGGTAGCAACTGCAGTGCCTACGCCGGGCACAACCCGCAGTGCGACGGCCTGCTCACCTTCAAGGCCGAACGGACGTTCTACTAGGCACAGGCATCTGAACTGTCAGCGGCCCGGCGGGTTCAGATACAGCAACCCGCACGCGCAAGGACACGCCCATGGCCCGCCGCCGGCACCTGCTCATCCCACTGCTGATCTGCAGCCTGCTGCTCGGCGCCTGCAGTCGGGTCGGCCTGGCTTATCGCAACCTGGATGTGATCATCCCCTGGACCCTCAACGACTACCTGGACATGAACCGCGAGCAGAAGAGCTGGTTCAACCAGCGTCTGCAGCAGCACCTGAGCTGGCATTGCACCACCCAACTGCCAGGCTACCTGGACTGGCTCGATCGCCTGCAAAGCATGGTGCAGAGCAATCAGGTCAGCGACGAGGCTCTGCAACAGCGAACCCGGGAAGCCAAGCAAGCCATCGCTGAAACCGCGCGACAGATCGTGCCCTCCGCGGTGGAGCTGCTCCAGGGCATGGACGACGGACAAGTCGCCGAGATGAACAACGCCTTGGCCAAGGACCAGCAGGAACATCGCGAGCAATACCTCAAGCCATCCCTGGCGCAGCAGATCGAACAGCGCAGTCAGCGCATGAGCAAACGCCTGAAATCCTGGATCGGCCCCTTGAGTCCCAGCCAGCAACGACGCATCGAGCAATGGTCGGCGTCCCTGGGCGAGCAGAACCAGCAGTGGGTCGCCAACCGCATCCACTGGCAGGCACAATTCAGCGCTGCCGTGGCGCAACGGCAAAACAGCGATTTCCCACAACGTATCGATCAACTGCTGGTGAACCGCGAGCAGCTATGGACAGAGGACTACCGCCAGGCCTACGCCCGCACCGAACAGGCCGCCCGCCACCTGCTGGTGGACCTGATGGCCACCAGCAGCCTTGAGCAGCGCCAACGCCTGCTGAAGAAGATCGACGGTGTACGCCAGGATTTCGCGGAACTCAAATGCCTGCAGAACGCCCGCCAGGACCCGCCCTGAGCTAGGCGATCCGAGCCTTGGAGGCCAGCCCGTCGAAGGTTTCCGGCGCCAGGGCCCGCCGCATGCTGCTCGGCATAAGGACGGGGAGCAAAACTATGGCCGGCGCCGTTCTGCACTTCGTGCAGCAGCCGCTCAATCAGCTCCCAGTTGTAAGTGCTCATACTGATTCAACCTCCAGACACAAGAATGAAATGCCGTTCATGGGTTGTGGCCGACAGGCCTTTCGACCATTCAGGAAATCTACCCAGGCCTGCGCCCCAGAGCGAAAAACCGCTGGGCGGTTTGTCGATCTGCCCCGGAGTCAAACGACTAGCGTGTGTAAGACGCTTCGCCCACTGCCAGAGGAGAAATGTCATGCCCGTTACCGAACATCCCGTGGTCTCCCGTGAACAATGGCTGCAAGCCCGCAAACAGCACCTGATCCACGAAAAGGCCTTTACCCGCCGGCGCGACCAGCTCAGCGCCGAACGCCGGGCGCTGCCGTGGGTAAAAATCGACAAGCCCTATCAGTTTCAAGGCGCCAATGGCCCGCTGAGCCTGGCGGACCTGTTTGGCGACCACAGCCAATTGCTGGTCTACCACTTCATGTTCGGCACCGGCTGGGAAGAGGGCTGCAAGGGCTGCTCGTTCCTCGCGGACCACTTCGATGGCGCCAACCTGCATCTGGCCCACCACGATGTGGCGCTGGTGGCGGTGTCCCACGCGCCCTACGCCGAATTCCAAGCCTTTCGCCAACGCATGGGCTGGCATTTTGACTGGTACTCCAGCGCCGGTGACGACTTCAACCAAGACTTTGGCGTCAGCCTCAGCGACGAGCAACTGGCCCAGGGAACTGCCAGCTACAACTACCAACAGGTCAGTGGCGATGAGCGTGAGCTACCCGGCCTGAGCGTGTTCTATCGCAACCCGCACGGTGAAATTTTCCACACCTATTCCACCTATGCCCGTGGGCTGGACCTGCTGCTGGGGACTTACAACTTCCTCGACCTGACGCCCAAGGGGCGCAACGAAGAACAGATCATGGACTGGGTTCGACACCACGACCGTTACCAGGAAACGCCCCGGAACAAGGGCAGCAGTTGCTGCTGTGACGACTGACAGCCTGTTCGCCGGCAGAAACCTCCCGTAGGAGCTGGCTTGCCGGCGAATCGCACACACAAATGGCACAAATCTGCGGCAGACTACGACGACCCTCACAGCCAACTAATCTGAAGACATGAGCGCCGCCTACCACAGCCTCCGCGAATACACCCTGCGCATGAACCGGGTGCTGGAGTACATCGACCAACACCTGGACCAGCCCCTGGAGCTGGCGGACCTGGCGCGGGTGGCGCATTTCTCGCCCTACCACTTCCACCGCCTGTTCAGCGCCTGGGTCGGCGAGCCCCTGGGCGCCTACCTGCGTCGCCGGCGCCTGGCCTGCGGCGCCTACCTCATGGCCTGCCGCCCCGCAGCCTCGATCCTGGAAATCGCCCTGGAAGTCGGCTTCGGCTCCGGCGAAGCCTTCTCCCGAGCCTTCAAGCAACACTTCTCGGTATCCCCCAGTACCTGGCGCGACACCGAACCCAAACGCTGGCACCGCCGCCTCGACGACATCCGCGAACGCCGCCTGCGTGAATTGAGCAATCCTGATCAGACCCACATTCCCGCCTTCGACGATCCTGACGCCTTCATTCACCTGAAGGAAACAGCGATGAACGTCACCCTGCAGCAACTGCCCGCCACCCGCGTGGCCTACCTGCGCTACTTCGGCGCCTACGGCCCGGGCATTGGGGTTTTCTGGCGCGAAACCGCCATGCCATGGATGCTCCAACACCAATTGTTCAACCGCGTGCGCTACGGCATCGGCCACGACGACCCGGACCTCACCCCGGCTGACAAATGCCGCTACGACGCCTGCGTCGAAGTGCCGGAAGACTTCAAGGCCAGCCCTCCCGCCGTGATCACCACCCTGCCCGGCGGCCTGTACGCCGTAGCGGCCTACCGCGGCCTTGGCCCCGACATCGGCAATGCCTGGATCGAACTGTGCCGCGACTGGCTGCCCAAGAGCGGCATGCAGTTCGACCCGCGCCCGGCGTTCGAACGCTATCCGGCGAATGCCTTCTACGACATCAAGACCGGGGAGCTGGAGTGTGAGATTTGTATTCCGGTGAAAAAGCTATAACCCAAAAAGCACGTTAACCCCCATGTAGGAGCGAGCTTGCTCGCGAAGAACGCCAACGATAACGCGCCGCAACTGAAAGAACGCAGCGCCCCTCGGGCTCATCGCAAGCAAGCTCGCTCCTAGCATCCCGCCACACACCCACTCAGCGCGAAGGAATGGCCGTGATATCACGAACGATGAACTTCGGCAGAGCGCGAACGTAGAAGTTCTCCACATCCGAATTACCGCTATTGGTGATCACCCCCAGCATGGTCTTCATATTGCGCAACTGGCCCATGGCCCCGGCCGGCTGCAAACCATTGCGCTCCTGGGTGAAATGCAACACCTCGGCGCCGTCGCGCTTGACCTGGACCTTGTAACCAAAATCGACACTGGCCAGGATCGTATTGTCATCGACGACCATCGACACCAGCCCGCCCTTGGAATCACTCAAACGGCGCTTGTACACCGCATTCACATCCAGCAAGTAGTCTGCGCTGTCCTTACTGGCGGCATAGCGATTGGCATTGCCCAATTGCCGGATCAACTCCATGCCCAGTTGCTGCCGCAACTTGTCCTCGGGCAGAAAGCGCTCGCTCTCGCCGACCAACTGCAGGTTGAAGGTGTCGATCCAGTAAGTGGCGGTAGCGGGAATCTGCACCGGTTTGGGCGAGATGTAATAGTCCGGCGTGGAAGCACAACCGGCGAGCAAAGCGAGGGTAAACAGCAGAGACAACAAACGCATAACGGATCTTCCTTGAGAGGGTTTTCAACAACGCACTGCCACCTGAAAACCACCGGTGGCATGGCCATAAGCGGCGGCATTGTAAGCCAGGAAAATCGCGGCGGACCGGGTCGAAAAGATCCTCTCGGCAAATTAGGAATTGCCTTACGGCAGAAGCAGACGATCCAGTAGGAATGGGGCTTTAAGGACAGGGGGAGCGCTGGATATAGTCGAGGGGTCGTTGAAAGGACGACCGGGTTTGGCGACCTGACACCAGAATTGATGCAAAAGCCTCTGCTTGCAGGTACTTTTGCTCCCGCACAATCGCTTCATGGCGGCTGTGCGTGGGAGATCCTTTTGGGTCTGCCGGCTTATCTGGTGCCGGTTCGCCAACCTGCGTACAGCTGCCACCTTTCGTTTGGCGACGGTAGGGACAGCATCACCCCATCACCAGAGAACTAACCATGAACAGATACATGTCGATTACCGGCCACGACTGCAACATTCCCTCACTGCTGATCGATACCCAGGCTCCCATTGATGTACTGCACGATGCAGCCGCGCATCGCATCCGAGCCGCAACTCAACTGCTGGAAAACTTCGCCATTTCTGATGAGGAGCCCAAAGGCGCAGTGGTGCTACAAGAACTGGCGCTGGTGTGCAGCATTTTGCTGCGAGATGGGTGTGATTTGATGGATGTGACGACAAGGCGAATGCAGGAGCAAGTGCTTCAGTAAGCAAAAAAGGGCGGCTTGAAAGTCGCCCTTTCTCTCTCGCCATTGATGGCGATATCGATCGATCAAAGGCTTAATTACTCTCTTTGACGATAGAGTGGCAACTACAACCAAAACGCACTACCACACCTAAGTTTCGTGCACTTATTCCGCACATCTTCAATCACTTCAAAACCACAACATAGCCTTTCAACTCTGCCTTTAGCCGCTCAAACAGATGTTCTCCTTCTTTATTAAACCCCGCCTCATCCTCCTCGCTAGAAAATCCAGAGTCAGGAGGATATTCTTCATCTAAGGTATCATCATACTTAAGTGCCCATGATATTAGATCAGCTTTGAGCTCTTGTGAAATCGGTAACTCCTCGGGATCAACATTCCCAATAGAGTCTGGCGACAAACTCCACAATGGAAAACACTGATAGTCAGGCATCAGCTTAATAACTTTCATTCCACCCTCAAAATTAGTTACACCCTTGAGAGCAACTTTACTTTTATGATCCGATATAGATACCCTCGGCAGATCCAGGCGAGCTAATAGGCCAGTTAATTTTTTTAGCCACCCCAGCAGCAAGCCCTCTTATTTCCTCCCAGTGGACAGAGTCGTACAAAGAATTTTTAGTCCAAATCTGCGAATTAGACTCACCACTAATAGATAAAATATTCTCATCTAGATTTTTATTGCCAATAGCGCGCCTGCTGACACCATCTCTCTAAAAACCTCAAGACCTTCTAAGACACCCTCCCAAATTAATGCAAGCTCATCTGCAACATTAACAAAAGTTGGAAATAAACGCACCTACTCAGATGCTGGAATAGCCAAAGCTTGAATTATCCATTTTAACTTTGACAACATCAAACCAACCTCCAGAAACAAGCTTTTCCTTTTCCCCAGGATTCGGCTTATACGTTGAAGTATCAACTATCTTTATAGCTCCCTCCGTTGTAGTAGAAACTTTCTAATAAGCTCCTTCATGCCGACCCCCACCAGAATTAACTTGAATCTGCGAAATTTGGGGATACCCTTTTACCTCCACAATTAGAGTCTTGCTGAAACCACGAGTAAATTTAGGATGAGGCCTGTTTAAGCCAATCATCCCTCAGCCCCGTTAAAATATTCAAAACATTGGAATAACTCAAAAATGGCACGAAAAGAGAAAAACCAAAAGACTCACATTCAATATCTATAGGAAGATAAAAATCAAAATCCTCTATTTCACCAGAGAAAAAACTTGCATTCAAATGACTTTTTACAGCAACAATCTCCTCAAAAAAAACCTTGCGAACCTCATCTTTTTGCGAAACCAAAAACCCATCTACACATATATCTAAAACGCCACTCTCAAGTTTTACAGAACAAAGCATCTGCCTTTCATCTGCAACCTCATAAAAACGCCCTCGACCCGATGCATCTAGCTGCCTCATTCTTTGTTCAAGGGTACGACGAATCTTCACTTCTCAAGTCCTTTTAAGAATCCTCTTAACCCTTCTCGGGTAGCGGGAAAACTGAAGGAAAAATTTTGCTTAACATTATCCACACTACCCGTACCCAACATCGCTCCTTCCTCAGTTGCATAGCGACCTTTTAAAGTAATTCTCTCCGCCCCTTGAGATTGAGCATAGTTGAGCATCTTTTTCAACGGACCAACCAACTCAGCTGCACCATCTGGCCCATCTGGCCCATCTGGCCCATAAGCAAAATATCCCTTTGAAGCACCTACAGAAAAGTCGTTAAATATTATCTCACCATTACTCAAACTAACCTTAGGAGAATAGATTGTTCCTATACCATTCGCAGCATCAAAAGAAGCAGAGCCCATTTTTTAGAGGTACTCTTTGAACTATCTGACTCACTATACATCACCCCCGGATTCAGCTTGTGCTCCGGAGTCACATAGGCGCCATCCTTCTGCACCCAATCCAGTTGAGTACCGCCGGTATGCGGCGTTGTAATAACTCCGCCAGTGTTTAGTCAAACACGCCGCTTCTACTACTCTACTTATCAGGGATCAACCCCATCAAAGAGCTACAAAAATCATCTACTGCTGAAAACTCAATACTAGCTTCAAATCCAAAATACACATTTGAAGAATCTTCATCCTTCCCTCCAAAATTAAATAAAAATCCGATCCGAAAATACCCCTCCTCCAGGCTATCAGCTTCTCCCCCCATAAACCTTATTTGAAAATCATTTTCCAACGGCATAAAAACCAACGCCCCATCAACCTTATCAGCGAGCACTGACATTTTATGCCTATAAAAATACTCCACGAGTCTTTTTATATCGTCAAAGTTCAAACTACAAAAAAGTCTATCCGGCAGACAACCTGAAAATTTCTTATTCCAATCACAGACAACATCAAAATCAAAAAAACAATTCTTAGCCCCTGTACTTTTTACAAGAAATCTTAGCACCCCCGCCTCGGATTCAAGTTCAACTCTCACACCACTTCCTCACTTAAAAAGGAAAACTTTCCCAGCCTTGGCTTCGGGCCATCTTCTGAACATCAAACCTATCAAAATTACGCATACCAGTAACAACACCCTCTTCCCCTTCGATAACCAAACCATACTTTAACTTACTCCACCCCTTACTTTCCGACAAAAAAAACAACACCATCACTTTGATTGTTTTATGTATTGCATTACTAACCAAACTCTCAATCCACTTAAGCCACTTAGAACTATGATATTAAAAAACTTTCAACCGAGCAATTTGTCGACACACACCTCAGAATTTATAGATGGGTTAAACCTTACCCCTGAAATCAGCTTGTGCTCCGCAACTACAACCGATAAAACTTAACGCCGGGCACAGACCCAACTAATCCGCCAAAAAACTCAAAAAACAACCATCACATGAGTAAATACAAGCCCAAACACACCACCGCTGAAGACTATCTAGCACATAAAAAAACAACACTAAATCCGATAAGCCATGACTATCTACCCCCCAAAACTAGAGCCCCGCAAAAACTAGCTGGATCCACACAAAAAGCAAAAAATTTAGAATCCTTTACCTTTTCCAAAACTAAGGGCAATTCAGGCTCAACAACCTCACCACTACCAAACAGCACCAAGCTACAATCAAAGTAAGCGGCAAGACCTACAACACCCCCTAGCAGAGATAAAAATAAGCGCCTCAAATCCAGACAGCATAAAATATCATTTTCCCAAACCTCTACTCGACCACCATTCTCATAACCAAATATTCTTATCTCACTAGTCCACAACTCAACTTCCGAAAGCAAACAAGCAATCTCGGCCAACAACAACAACAACAACAACAACAACAACAACAACAACAACAACAACATTCCCCATCCCTAGCCAATAGTTAGGAAAGCCGCCTAGAAGCTCCTCTCCGCCCTCTCCCCACTATATTCAGACAGCCGCCCCACTATTTTCCCACAAACACCTACTACTCCCGCATCAGAAACTAAAGTAAATTTAGAATACCAAACAGCCCCCTCCTCTCTATTTAGGCTACAGATATCTCCTATTGTATCCAGTACGTCACTTCCTTTAGACCTTTACGCAGCAGTCATAACAAAAATTGTTATTACAGAAAAATCCACCAATCAAGTTTCCCCCTCCAAAAAGTCGTCCCCTTCAACATAGTCATACAACTGGATCTGCGAAAAGTCGTCATCATTAACGAATAGTAAATCATGCCCTTCATGCTGCTGAAAAAAGGCCTGAATAATATCCCACGCACGCTTATCATTAAGCCAAGCTCTTTCCTTGTCAGAGTAAACCCCCTGAACAACTAATCGCCCTCCCTCCTTCGCCAGCTTCTTTCCTAAGTTCAATGAAATTCGGCAAGTTTTGCAGCACAAATAATAATACGTCCCCATTTACTTCCCTCTCACAATCGGCATTTGAATAACCCCATGTTGTGTGATTGCAAAAACCTGCTCCAACTCAGGACGCTTCGGCACCACGTTATTTAAAGCTCTATCTATATAGCCAGCAACCTGCTCAGATGACAAACTCAATGCACGCGCATCAATAACCACCGCACTTGGAAAACCATTAAGCTGCGAACTCCCGGTACTAATATTTCGCTCAAATATTCTCTTTATACGATTATCCGTCAACTCTGACACCGGAGCATCTGGAGTTTCAAAAGTTTTAAACTCTGCACGAAGCCTTGTGCCATCTGGCAAACGAATAGTCGCGTCACCACTTGGTGTATTAGAGCCTCTCAACAGAACACTCACCCCTCGCTCTTCGGCAAGAATATTAGCAATATCAATTTCTTTTTGTAGAGGCAATCTACTATCAGGGAGGTTCTGTGCAATGGTCACAGTTCCTTTTTCCGATACCTTTTCACTATACACAATACCCGGACTTAGCTTGTGCTCCGGAGTCACATAGGCACCATCCTTCTGCACTCCATCCAGTTGAGTACCGCCGGTATGTGGCGTTGTAATAACTCCGCCACCCTCAGCGTAGCCTCCACTGGCAGGATTCCATCCTGATGTATCAACAATCGGATTGACCAGCTTTCGGTTTTCATCATCAAGCAGGTGAATTGGAAACGCAGTGAGGGTTATAAACTCCCAAAGGCCGATCGAAATTTTTATCTGCTTCAGCACCTCTTCCTTTACAGCACCACCTGCTTTTTTAGCGCTCTCAACAACCGAGTTGGCTGTGTTACGCATATTTTCTCGAGTCTCGGGCGACGCTACCGAGCCAACTGCGTCACGCATATTTTCTTGAACCTGGGGCGTCGCTACTGAGTAAACCAGCGCAAACGCTAAGGCTGCCATCACTCCTGCGGCAGGAGCAGCAGCGAGATTTAGCGATCCATTTGAAGGGTTCTTCAAACTGGCCAACATTTCTGCCAGCTCAAGTGACTTTTCCGGGCTCTCGCGGGCGATATCCTTCATTCGAGCGATAAGAAGTTGCGCACGCTCTCCATTCGCTTCGCCGACTTTCGCCCGGATCAGATAATCCATACCCTCCGCACGCTTGTTCTCATCCTTACTGACGAGTTTTCGAGCGTTTTCACGGATCATCAGCACATTATTCACATGCTTGGATGCAAACTCGATATCGCTTCCCGCTGTCATTAGCACGACCATACTGGCCATAAGCTCGTCGAGCTTTAACAGCGCGTCTCGACTGTTCTCCCCATACAACTCAACATTCTTCTTCCACTGCTCATACGTCTTCTTCGGGCTCGCCACCGCTCCAAGGGAAGAACTACTCGCATACAAATCCGTACGCGACTCCTCATCCTTGGTGATCTCATACGCCTTGTTCACATCCCGGTTCAGCCCGGCCGTTGAATCGGCCCCGGTCTCGGCATCCTTGCGCACCACGATCTCGCCTGCCCCGACGGTGGCGCGCACGATCTGCTCGCGGTCCTTCTGGTAGTCCCAGCCGCTGACGCTCCAGCCGGTTTCACCTTCCTTGCCTTTACCCACCTGGCTGCTGTCTTGTGTGGTGCCACTACCAGAGCTGTAGGTGCCGCCCACGTTCAGGTAATAACCGTGTTCCTTGTCCTTGCCGGCGATATCGCTGAAGCCCAGGGTGCCGGTATCCAGCTTGAGGTTGCCGTTGTCGGCGGCGATCAGCGCACCGTCAATTTGGGTGTGGTTTTCGGTGCGGATATCGACCTTGTTCTTGCCAGTGATGCGGGTTTGCTCTTCAACCCAGTCGGTCTTGCCGGTGGTCTGGCCATAACCGACCGAGCCACTGAGCCCTGGTGCAGGACCAAAGGTGGCGGTGACGCTGATGTCGAATTCCTTGCCCTTGACCTTGCCGGTATCGGCGACCGAAGCGACGTTCAGGTCCCCGCCGACACGTCCGATCACTTCATCACCACGCAGGTTGGCACCCGCAATGTTGGTGTCCTTGCCACTGGTGAAGCCCAGACGGTCCCCGGCATAGAGATAGGCCTCTTGCTGGCGCTCGCCTTCACGCTCCAGATTGCCTTTGCCCATGCTGACGCTGACGTAGACGCCCACGCCTTCTGAACCAAAGGTGAAGCCCGCTTCCCCACCACCACTGTTGCGGTTGTTCTCGCTGCTGTGGTCGTTCTGCGCGGCGCGGATGTTCAGGTCGTTGCCGGCATCCAGGTCGATGTTGCGTCCGGCCTGGGCCTGGGTGCCGATCAGGTTCAGGTCGTTGCTGGCCTTGAGGTTGATGTCGCGCCCGGCATCCAATTGGGTGACGGTGGAGGAACCTTGGCTGCTCTCGGTGTTGGCGGTGCCGAAACTGCCGCCGACGCCGATCTTGAAGCCGCCACTGGTGCCGCCGTGAATGCCGCCCCACATCTCGGTGTTGCGGGTTTCCTCGCTGATGCTGCCTTTGGCCACATCCAGGGTGACGTCGCGCCCTTTGATGTTGATGTCGCGCCCGGCACCCAGCTGGCTGCCCTTGACGGTCACGTCGTTGTTGGCCGTGAGGTTCAGGTCGTTGCCGGCCTGCAGGGTTGAAGAGCGGTTGCTCTGCTCGATGATCTCCTGGCTGCTGCTTTGCTTGCTGTTGCCGAGTTTGACGTCGACGGTCGGCCCGGCGAGGAACTGGCTGACCGCGTCGACGGCCTTGAGGGTGCTGGAGGCTTTGCTGGTGTTGTTTTCGCCGTCGCCGGCGCCGTTCACCGCGTCCTTGGTCTTGCCATAGTTGTGGTTGAGGGTGATGCCCAGGCCATTGCGCTCGCTTTCGCGCTGCTGCTCGGTCACCCGCACTTCCCGGGCGGCGTCGATCTTGATGTCGCGGCCGGCCACCAGGTTGATGTCGTGCTCGGCCTTGAGGTCGGAACCAATTTGATTGATGTCGCGCTTGGCGTTGACCGACAGGTCTGCACCGGCGCTGATCTGGCTGGCGGCGGCGGTCTGGGTTTCGACGCGGTTCTTTTCCTTGTTGCGCTCGGCCCCGGCGAAGAAGCTCACACCGTTGTCGTCGCTGCTGACGCCCACGCCGACTTGCTTGCTCTTTTTCCAGTCCTGCTCCGCCGAGCTGTTCTGTGCCGCAACGACATTGACGTCCCGCCCGGCGTCGAGGCTGACATTGCGCCCGGCGCTAATGCCGCTGCCCACCACGTTGATGTCGCGCTCGGCTTTCAGGCTCGCATCGCGCTCGGCCAGCACCTGGCTACCCACGCTGGTGCTGCTTTGCGCCTGGCGTCCGGACTCCTTGGCCGAGGCAAAGGAGACGCTGGCCCCGGAGGAGGACAGCCCGACCTTTTTCTTGTACTGCTCGCTGCGGCTATAGGCGCTGTCGTTGGCCGAAACCAGGTTGATATCACCCGTGTCCTTGACCAGCCCGGCACGCAGTTCCACATCGTTGCCGGCCGTGGCTTCACTGGCCCGCAAGCGGATATCGTTGCCCGCAGCCACCACCACATCGTTGCCAGCGCTCAGCTCGCTGCCGACCTGGGTCGCGGTGGTTTGCAACTGGCTCTTGCCGCTTTTGGACAGGCCAAGGAAACCGGATTTGGTTTTCTTGCTGTAGGAGCCGTGCTCCTCAACGCCGGATAGGATCGCCACATCACCGGTGGCGCCGACCATCAGGTCTGCACCGGCCTTGAGCTGGCTGCCGATCACCGTGACATCGCGGCCACCGTTGATGCTCATGCCGCCATCGGCTTTCTTGCTGGTGTTGAGGGTCAGGTCTTTCCCGGCCTCGACCACGGAGGCGATGTTGGTGCTGTCATAGCTCTCCTGCTGCTTGCTGCTGCTACGTCCGAAGGAACCTTTGCTCTTCTTCGAGTAGAAAGAGGCGCTCTCGTCCTTGGCGGACAGCAGGCTAAGGTCGCGAGTGGCATCCAGCGCGACGTTTTGCTCGCCCTTCACCTGGCTGGCCACCAAGGTCAGGTCCTGGCCCGCCTTGATCGACAGATCGCCGCCAGCGGTCACCGAGGATGCCTGCTGACGTACCTGATCGTTACTGCTGGTGACCTTCTTGCTCTTCGACGCGCGGAGGCTCTCATTGGCCGCAGCCTCGATGGAGACATCACGCGCCGCTGCCAGTGCCAGGCTGCCCTGGGCCTCGACCTTGCTGGCCACCATCTGCAGATCCTGGCCGGCCGTGGCGGAAAGATTGCCACCGACCTGCACTTCACTGCCGTACTGGGTGGTCTGGCTCTGGCTCCAGCTGGTCTTCTTGTGGCGTCCGCTGCTGCTGTTCACTTGCTCAGTGGCCACCAGCGCCAGATCACGTCCCGCCTTGAGACTCGCATCCCCTCCAGCCTGGAGCACGCTGCCGCTGTTACGGATATCCCGTCCGGCGTCGATAGTCAGGCGGTTGCCCGCCTCGACCCGAGCCGCGCTGTTGAGGTAGTCGTTATGCTGGATCCCACCGCCATAACGGGTGTCCTGGCTGACTTTCGAACGCTCGTTGATGACGTCGCCCTGGGTCGCTACCAGGCTGACGTCCCGGCCTTTGAGAATCCCGCCCTGGGCATTGCGGATGCTTTGGGTGGCCAGCAGCGACAGGCGTTCGTTGGCCTCCATCAGACCGCTGTTGTCGATGTTCTGGGCGCTGGTCTGCAGTTGCGCACTGGCGCGCAGGGTGCCCTGGTTGGCCAGGGTGCCGCCGGAGATCAGGTTCACGTCGCGCCCCTGGATCAGCGCGCCATTGGGCGCCAGGCGGTTGTTGGCCTGGGCCATGTACAGCACCGGTACCAGGACCTTCTCGCCGTTGATCTGCTGCTCCTGCATCCAGACGATGTCGTGGGTCAGGGCCGCAACCTGGGCTGAGGTCAGGGCGACACCCGGTGACAGGTCAAGGGCGGTCTTGCTGGCGATCGCGTTGTCCATCAGGTAGCGGAACATCGCTTCGTCGCTGTCCAGCCCGGCGATGAAACGCTGGCCGGTGCGGGCAATCACCGCTTCGCGGATCAGCCGTTGTTCGTAGAGCCCGTCGCCCAGGCGGCGCTGGGTCTGGTCGCTGTTGAAACCGATGCGGCTGAGCAGGTAATCGGAACTGATGAACTGCTTGAGGTTGGCGAACGCCGGGTTGGTTTCAATCAGGTATTTGTGTTGCGGGTTGCGGCTGACCTTGAACAGGCCGCTGTCACCTTGCGGCAAGCTGAAACCAGGCAAGGCCAGAGGGTTGACCGCTTGTTGCTGCAGGTCCGGAGCGGCTTGCAGGTTCAACTGCGGCAGGGCCTGGGTGCTGCTGTCCACGGCGGTCAGGCCGACCCGGCTGGCACTGGCGGCTACGGTTTCACCCGGACGAATCAGGCTGTTCTCCAGCAGTTGGGTGCCGGTGATATCCACCTTGCCGGCGCCCTGGATGACTGCCGCGGCAACTTCGCCACTGCCGGAGGTCTCGACCTTGCTGAAGCCGATCTGGCTGCCGAGGGCAATCGCTCCCAGCGGCATCGCCGTAGGGTTGTAACTGGCAGAGTTGGGGTCGTTGTAGGCGTTGTAGCGCCCCATGTTGTTGATGAAGGTGTAGTAGGCGCCGTCGTCCTTGGTGTAGATCGAGTAAGCGTAATTGCGGATCTCGCCGCCACCGGCACCGATGTTCTTCAGGCTGTTGCTTTGCAAGCTGATGTCGCCAGCGGCAGAAACGGTACTGAACTGGTTTTCGAAGCTGTCGCCCTTGAAGGTCAGCTCGGCGCCGGAAATCAGGTTGCCGCGCTGGGAGTCCTCGGTGATTTTCGTGCCGTAGACCTCGGTCACCGAGTAGGAGGCTGCACAGTGCTTGCCCTTGCAGTTGTCAGTGAAGTGCAAGGTGATACGCCCGGAGGTCAGGGCCGGAAGAAAGGCGAACTTCTCCTTGCGGTTGACCAGGCGATTGGCCAGCAACTGCATGCCATGGGCGCTTTCAATAGTGCCGGAAATGTTTTCGATCAGGCTGGCCGGTTGTTGTCCCGGGGCATTCACGTCCAGGCGCCCAAGGCTGTAGATGTCACCCTTGTCGTTGGTCAGGCTGCTGGTTTCCAGCTGCATGTCAGCGCCGCTGAAGATCAGCCCGCTCTGGTTGACCAGGGTCGGGGTTTCAATATGCAAGGCATTGCCCGCCCCCAGGGTGCCTTGGTTGGTCAGGCTGTCGACCTTGAGTTGCAGGTCACCGGCGGCCGTGAGCGTACCGAGGTTCTGCAGGTGACTGCCGAGGGTGAAATCGGCGGCAGCACCGCTACGCACCTCGGCCTCTTGGCCAAGGTCGGCGCGGGCGGCAGCGAAAGTCATGCGCCCCTGGCTCTTGAGCAGGCCGTTGCCCTGGTAGGAACCACTGAGAATCAGCTTCAGGTCGCCATCGGTTTCCAGGCCGCCATCGTTGATCCAATGATTGCCGCTCGCCTCGACACCCTCGACCGAAACCAGCTTGCCACTGCGGGTCTGGGTAAAGGTCCCGACCTTCAAGCCGATTTTTTGTGCCTGGATCTGACTGGTGTTGCTCCAGTCCGCCAGGTCCAGATCCAGCCGGCTGTTGGTGATGAAACTGCCGCCGGCATTGCCGGTGTCCGCCAGGGACAACGCAAAGCCTTGCTGCCCAAGGTGGCGCACCAATCCTTGCTGGTTGCTCAGGCCCGCACTGCTCAGCAGCAAGCGCTGATTGCCGATCTCCACTAGGCCCTGGTCGTTATCGAAACGACCACCAATACTGAAGCGGCTCTCGCCCTGCTCGCCCAAGGCCCGCAAACGGCCCTTGGCGTTGCTCACTGAACCGGCGTCCACCGTGAGGCTTTCCCGGGACTCGATCAGCCCCGCGTCGTTGTCCAGCTTGCCGGCAAGTGCCAGCCCGATGGTTTCGGCGCTGAGGCTGCCCTTCTGGTTCTGCAGGCTGTCGACGGAGAGTTGCAGGTGCTTCTGGCTGGCGATCTCGCCCTCGTTGTTGCGGACCTCGCCGCCCTTGAGTTGCAAATCGCCTGCGGTGGACAGTACATGCCCCTGATCATTGATCAGACGGGAGCTGCTGCCGATCTCGACTGCCGCCCCGCGGACCTGCCCCTGAGTGTTGTCGAAGGTCGCGCTCTTGACTTCAAGCTTGCCAGTCTGGGCGTTCAGTCGTCCTTGCTGGTTGCGCAGTTCATCGGCTTCCAGGCTCAGTTTGCCGGCACCCGTGAGGATCTTGCCGCCGCCGTTGTCGAGGACCTGCTTGACCTTGGCCTTGAGCTCGCCCTGGTTGGCTTGCAGGGTGCCCTGGCGGTTATCGAGGCTGGCGGCATTGAGGGTCAAGTCTGCGCTTTTGCTGAGGATCAGCCCCTGATCGCGGTTGTCCAGGCTGTCGAGCGCCACCTTGAGTGACTGCTCGGCGGCCAGGGTCCCGCCACGGTTATCCAGACTATCGCCTTCAACCTTCAGGGCTTGCTGGCCAATCAACTGACCGCCACGGTTATCGACACGACCGGCCTTGAGGTGCAGATCCCCCGCTGCCACCAGTTCCGCGCCCTGGTTATCCAGGTGCTCCAGATCAGTCGTGAGACTGCCCCGGGCGTTGATACTGCCGGTGTTGGTCAGACTGCCGCCCTGAAGCTGCAAATGGCTGGCGGGATTGATGATCTCCGTGTCGTCTTGCCGCTGGAGCCCCGCATTGAGCTGACCGCGACTGACCACCTGCTGGCCTTCGAGGTGCAGGTCGCCGCCCGCCGTCAGGTTTTTGTCCACCGTGAGTGTTTCGGCGGCAACCACTTTGGCGTTCCGCTCCGCATACACCGACTCGGTCAGTTGCACTGCTTGCGCCTTGAGTTGCACGTCGCCCTGGGCTTGAGCACGAGCCAGGGTCAGCTTGCCGTTGGCGTCGATTTGCAGGTCACCACCGCTGGTGGCCATGTCCCCCGCCAGCTTCACCCCGACCCCGGCCTCAGTACCCACCAGCTTGATCGCCCCGGCGTACATGCCGCCCAAAGCTGACGAGTCGATCGCCAGTTGCGGCGCATCCGCGGGGTTGGCGGCGCGGGCCGTGGCGTTCAAGGTCTTGGCATCGACGTCGTTGGCCCCGGCGATCACCGCCAAGTGCTTGGCCTGAATCTCGGCGTTGATCTTGGCGCTGCGGGTGATGATTTCGAACCGGTCGATATTACTGGCGTTGAGCCCCGCGCCTTCGATGGCGACGCTGCCCTGGTCCACCTGGTAACGCTGGATCTGGCCGTTCTCGATCACCGGTTTGCCGGTGGTCAGGGTGGCCTTGGGGGTGTTGATGAAGCCGCAGCCGCTGCAGGTCACGCCATAGGGGTTGGCGACGATCACATGGGCCGATTGCCCGGCGACTTCGGTGTAGCCCTTGAGCTGGCTGGGGCTGCCGCCATTGACCTCGTTGAGGATCACATTGGCCGCGCGGCCACCCAGGTTGCTGTTGCCGATGATGTAGCCACCCAACTGGGTGTTCTGCAGGTTTTGCGTGGCGTTGTTGAGAATTACGCCCTGCTGGCCGACGTTGTAGTCGCTGAACTGGTTATGGGACAGGCCGCTGCCGTTGGGCGTGGCGATGTTGACGATGGGCACGCCATTGCCCGCCTGCCCCAGTGTTGTGCCGCTGCCGTTGACCACGATGCCGTCGGCCATCGCCACCACCGGCTGCCAGAACATCATGTTGGCGAGGATGAACGCCAACCCACGTTTCGACAGGCCCCAGAAGGTGTCGCGTGATTGCAGGGCAGCCGAAGGCTGGCGGGCCAGGAAGGCAAACTGACGAACGTCCATGTCAAGAATCTCAGGCAAAAAGCGGAATTAGAGGAACAGGTCCAAACGGAAGTAGATCGGTGCTTCCCGCTCACTCAGGGCATCTGGCCGCTCGAGGGAGTGGGCGAAAGTCAGGCTGGCGGCGAGGTGCTTGCCGCGGGCGAAGAACTCGATGGAGTCGCTGGAGACGCGGCCATGCTGCTCGGCGTTGTAGCGGTCGTTGCGAATCGCGCCGACGTCATAGCCGAGCCCGGTGCCGTACTCGGCGAACGCCGGGCGCAGCCAGTTCCAGGTCACCGGGCGACTCCAGCGCAGGTCGTTGCGCCAGTAGTAGCCGCTGTCGCCATTGAGGCTCTGGTCCTTGTAGCCACGGATCGAGGACTGGCTGCCCAAGCTCATGCGTTGCGAGCTGAACAGCACATCCTCGCTGCGCTGGCCGGTGACCAGGCTGCTGAACACCAGGGACTCGTCCCACAGCTTGAACGGCTGCAGGTAGCTGGCGGTGGCGGTGTATTTGCGATAGCGCGCGTTGGCCTGACGATTGCCATATTTGTCACGCTGTTTTTCGCGCTGGGCATCGAAGGCGCCGATGCCGTCCTGCAGCCCCAGGTCGAAGTTGACGAACGCGCCGCCGATGCGTCGGCCGTGGTTGATGCCGAACTGGGCTTCGCTGAGGCGGTTGCTGCTGTTGGCGAGCTTGCTGTCTTCGATGTAGTTGTTGGTGCGCAGGTAGCTCAGGCCGCTGTTGAGCGAGGTCTTGCTCACGGCGTCGCGGTGGATCACTCGCTCCACGCGCAGTTGGTGGTTCTGGCTGTCGCCGGTCTGCTTGAAGTTGAAGCCCTGCCCCTGGGCCAGGGAGCGGTATTCGCTCTGGCTGTAGCTGTAGCTGAGGTTCCACCAGCCAAACGGCAGGTTGTAATAGAGCATGGCGTTGCGCGAGGTTTTCTGGTGGTCGCTGATGGCGTCGTGGCCACCGCGCAGCACCAACTGGTCGGCCAGGCCCAGGGGACTGTCCCACTCGAAAGAGCTGCCCCACTGTTGCTCGCCGGTGCTCTTCTGGCCCTCGTTGCTGCGCGACAGACCGACGCGCCAGGGCTTTTGCGGGTTGTTCTTGACCAGCACTTCGCTGCCGCCCACGGCCTGGCCCGGGGCCAGTTCCATTTGCGCCTGGTTCGACGGCAGGCGGTTGAGCTGGTCGACCATCTGCTCGATCTGCCGCAGGTTGAGCAGCTCACCGCTGCTGCCGGGAAAGGCCATGTTCAGTTCACGGGCGCTGAGCTTGCTGCCGTCGGCGGCCTTGAGGCCTTCGAGCTTGCCTTCCACCACCAACACCTGCAGGTGGCCGCTGGATAGTTCCTGCTGCGGCAGGTAGGCGCGGCTGGTGACCAGGCCCTTTTCGAGGTAGCGGTTGGTGATGACCTTGAGCAGCTCGTTGAGCTGGGGCACACCCAGGCACTGGCCGATGTAGGGCTTGAGCAGGCTGTCACGCTCGCTGGCGGACAGCGAGTCGGCACCCTTGAGCTGGATATCCTTGATCGGGAAGCAGCGGCTGTCGGCCGGTGCGCTGGGCGCTACGGGCGTGGCGCTCTTGCCGGGCAGGTCCTTGAGCTCTTCGAGACGTCGCTGCTGTTCTTCCAGCAGGCGGTTCTGCCGATCGCGGATCAGCTCCTGGTCGCCGGGGCTGAACGTCGATGCAGGCAAGGGGGCGGCGAGCGCTGTGTGCAAGGGGCCAGTCAGCAGCAGGCAGGACAGCGCGCAGCACAACCTCATCCCGAGGGTGGAGACAGACATATTCGATCCTTCGAAAGGGCAGCAAGGTCAAGGAAGGGCGGGGATGTTAATGTGCCATCAACCTGGCGTCAAATAAGCGTTGAACGCCTCCGACAAACTACACAACCCCCGGAATCCGGGCCCTGCAGCGGGTGCCGCGACTAGATTTACCCTGCCACTGACACATCAGACACTTCTGAATCTTCAGGAAAGGTTTCTTGGCAACAACCTGTTAATCCGCCAGAAGCGTCTCTTCGAACTTGGGCTGCCTAGCCAAAACTCGGCGCATGGCCCAGATTGCCCGGGGTGCCGAAATGGCTCGGGAAGCCCAAGGCCAGTTGAAGCCATCGAGGCCCGGAGCCCCTCTGAAAGCCAGCCAAAAAAAACCCGGACCAGGTCCGGGTTTTCGTTTACTGCTGGCCGCTGGCTTACTCAGCCGCCGGCGCCTGTGGCTTGCGGCGCTTGAGCGGTGCCAGGCCGTCCTGGCTGACCAGGCTGTCGCTTTTCGGGCGGTTGGCGGTCTTGCGCTTGGTCGGCGACTTGGCCACGGCCTTTTTCTTGTCACCCTTGGCGTCGGTCTTTTTCTTCTTCACGCCAACGGCCTTGCCGGAGGCCTTGACCTTTTTCGGGCCGCTATAAGTGCCTTTGACTTCCTTGATGATGCGGCGCTCGAAGCTCTGCTTGAGGTAGCGCTCGATGCTCGACATCAGGTTCCAGTCGCCGTGGCAGATCAGCGAGATGGCCAGGCCATCGTTGCCGGCGCGGCCGGTACGGCCGATGCGGTGCACGTATTCGTCGCCGCTGCGGGGCATGTCGAAGTTGATCACCAGGTCCAGGCCATCGACGTCCAGGCCACGGGCGGCAACGTCGGTGGCCACCAGGATCTTCACCCCGCCCTGCTTCAAGCGGTCGATGGCCAGCTTGCGGTCCTTCTGGTCCTTTTCGCCGTGCAGTACGAATGCCTTGTAGTCCTGGGCCACCAGGCGGCCATAGATACGGTCGGCCATGGCCCGGGTGTTGGTGAAGACGATGGCCTTCTGGTAAGTCTCGTTGGCCAGCAACCAGTTGACGATCTGCTCTTTGTGCTGGTTGTGGTCGGCGGTGATGATCTGCTGACGGGTGGTTTCGTTGAGCTGGCTGACGCTGTTGAGTTGCAGGTGCTCAGGGTTGTTGAGGACCTTGGCGACCATCTCGCGCAGGCCGGAGCCGCCGGTGGTGGCGGAGAACAGCATGGTCTGCTGGCGGTTCGGGCATTCGTCCACCAGGCGCTGCACATCTTCGGCAAAGCCCATGTCGAGCATGCGGTCGGCTTCGTCGAGCACCAGTACTTCGACTTCCTTCAGGTCCAGGTTGCCGGCATTGAGGTGCTCCAGCATGCGGCCCGGGGTGCCGATGAGGATGTCCGGCACCTTGCGCAGCATGGCGGCCTGGACCTTGAAGTCTTCACCGCCGGTGATCAGGCCGGACTTGATGAAGGTGAACTGGGAGAAGCGCTCGACTTCCTTGAGGGTCTGCTGGGCCAGTTCCCGGGTCGGCAACAGGATCAGGGTCTTGATGCTGACGCGGATCTTCGCCGGGCCGATCAGGCGATTAAGGATCGGCAGGACGAAGGCCGCAGTCTTGCCGCTGCCGGTCTGTGCCGTCACCCGCAGGTCACGCCCTTGCAGCGCGAGCGGAATAGCCGCAGCTTGCACCGGCGTCGGCTCGACAAATTTAAGCTCGGCCACGGCTTTGAGCAGGCGTTCGTGCAGGGCGAATTGGGAAAACACGGGTGCTACCTCGAAGATATGCAAAAAAACAGCTGCATAGGGTAACGGTTTCGAGCGCGCAGGCCGAGTTTCTTTGTGCAAACGGTGGCAAAGAGTTGGTTTTTTGTGAGCCGATTTGTCCTTAACCGTAACTTTTCCAGGGTTAAATGCTCTAATCCTCCCCTCGTGTCCCATAGAAGAATCGTTTTAGCCCATGGATTTCAAACAGCTCTGGCTCAATACCCAGGACCTCTGGGGAGCCCTCGATCAACACCCTCTCCTGCACGCTGGCATCGGCCTGACCCTGTTGCTGGTGGTCGCCCTGGTGCTCGGACGGGTGGCTCGCTACCTGGTGCTGCACGCCATCAGGTTGCTGGGCCGCCAGCCGTCCTTGCACTGGCTCAATGACCTGCGCCGCAACAAGGTGTTCCACCGCCTGGCGCAGATGACCCCGTCCCTGGTGATCCAGTTCGGCCTGCACCTGGTGCCGGAGCTGAGCAAGACCAGCCTGCTGTTCCTTGGCAACCTGGCCATGGCCTTCACCATCCTGTTCCAGCTGCTGGCCCTGAGTGCCCTGCTCAATGCCCTGCTGGACATCTACGCCCGCACCGAACACGCCCGCACCCGTTCGATCAAGGGCTATGTGCAACTGGCGAAGATGGTGCTCTACGTGTTTGGCGCGATCATCATCGTCGCCACCCTGATCGACCGTTCGCCGCTGTTGCTGCTGTCCGGCCTGGGTGCCATGTCGGCGGTGATCCTGTTGGTCTACAAGGACACCCTACTGTCCTTCGTCGCCAGCGTGCAGTTGACCAGCAACGACATGCTGCGGGTCGGCGACTGGATCGAGATGCCCCAGGTCGGCGCCGACGGCGATGTGGTGGACATCACCCTGCACACGGTCAAGGTGCAGAACTTCGACAAGACCATCGTCTCCATCCCCACCTGGCGTCTGATGAGCGAGTCGTTCAAGAACTGGCGCGGCATGCAGCAGTCCGGCGGCCGGCGGATCAAGCGCAGCCTGTACATCGACGCCAGCGGCGTGCGCTTTCTGCATGACGACGAAGAAGTGCGGCTGAGCAAGGTGCGCCTGCTCACCGACTACATCGGGCGCAAGCAGGCCGAGCTCAAGACTTGGAACGAAGCCCAGGGCAATGTCGCCGCGCTGTCGGCCAACCGTCGGCGCATGACCAATATCGGCACCTTCCGCGCCTATGCCCTGGCGTACCTCAAGAGCCACCCGGAGATCCAGCCGAACATGACCTGCATGGTGCGCCAGATGCAGACCACGGCCCAGGGCATTCCCCTGGAGATCTACTGCTTTACCCGCACCACCGCCTGGGTCGATTACGAGCGCATCCAGGGGGATATCTTCGATTACCTGCTGGCGGTGATGCCGGAGTTCGGCCTGAACCTCTACCAGCAGCCCAGCGGCACCGACCTGCGAGCCGGTTTGCTGCCGGCGATAGCGGGCGCCAGCCATGTGCCGCAATTGGAGAAACACGCACTGTAAGCAAGTGTGGCGAGGGAGCTTGCTCCCGCTGGCAGGCAGCGCCCGCCCAAGGCGGCCAGGGCATGGCTTCAGGTCGATCGCGCAAGCAGCGCTTGCGGCCACCACGGTGGCCGAGCGGGAGCAAGCTCCCTCGCCACAACGATCTCAGCTGGCCTGCACAGGTCAGCCGCCCCGTCGGCTGATCCACACCGCCGCGAGGATCACCAAGCCGCCCAGCAACAAGCGTCCCAGGTCTTCGTGCTGGTTCCAGATCAGCAGGTTGATCAACAGCCCCACCGGCACATGCAGGTTGTTCATCACCGCCAGGGTGGCACCGTTCACCAGGCACGCGCCCTTGTTCCACCAGTACATGCCCAATGCCGTGGACACCAGGCCGAGAAACAGCAGCACCGCCCATTGCAGCGGCGCGTCCGGCAGGTAATGGGCCTTGCCGAACAGCAGGAACGCCGGCAGCACCACCAGCAAGGCGCCCAAGTAGAAGTAGCCGAAGCGCCGGTAGTGCGGCAGGTCGCTGGGGTAGCGCGCCACCAGGTGCTTGTACAGCACTTGCCCGGCGGCGTAGGTGAAGTTGGCCAGTTGCAGCAGCAAGAAGCCGATGAAGAAATCCGGATTGACGCTGTCATAGCGGATCACCACCGCGCCCGCCACCGCCACCAGTGCCGCCAGCAGGCCCCAGGGGTTGAAGCGCCGGTTCAGGGCGTCTTCGATCAGAGTCACGTGCAGCGGCGTGAGGATGGTGAACAACAGCACCTCTGGCACCGTCAGCACGCGAAAGCTCAGGTACAGGCACACGTAGGTGATGCCGAACTGCAGCGCACCGATCAACAGCATGCCGCGCATGAAGGCCGGCTCCACCCGGCGCCAGCGAGTCAGCGGGAGAAACACCAGCCCCGCCAGCAGCACCCGCACCAGCACCGCGAAGTAACTGTCGACATGCCCGGCCAGGTATTCGCCGATCAGGCTGAAGGAAAACGCCTGGATCAGGGTGACAAAAAGTAGATAGCCCATGTTCGCCTCGTCTTGAATGGCGGCGACGATAGCGGTTTTGCCCGCGCAGATGAAATCCCGGGCAAAAAAAAGCCCGATCTCGCTAAGCGTGCAATCGGGCGTCGGCACTGAAGGAGCAACCAGTGCAAAGGGAGGTTCGATGCGCGAACCGGCTTGAAGGGGATCCGCAGGCGCTACTTCAACACCGGGGGATTATCTGCAGATTAACGGCGCCACAAAGCCCTTCGCTGAGCGGCACCTCGACCCAGGCACCCTGGCTCAGGCCACCTGAGCCAGCTTGGCGTTGGCCTGGTTCAGGCCCTTTTCATGGAAGTCGCCGCCCATGTTCAGGCCTTCGGCGTGGATGAACTCGACGTCGTGGATACCGATAAAGCCCATCACCTGACGCAGGTAGGGTTCCTGGTGATCGGCGCTGCTGCCGGCGTAGATACCGCCCCGGGCAGTGAGCACGTAGGCGCGCTTGCCGGTGAGCAGGCCCTGGGGCCCGGTATCGGTGTACTTGAAGGTCACCCCGGCGCGCAGCACATGGTCGAGCCAGGCCTTCAGGGTGCTGGGAATGGCGAAGTTGTACATCGGCGCGGCCAGCACCAGCACGTCGGCGGCCAGCAGCTCTTCGGTCAATTCGTTGGAGCGCTGCAGGGAGTCCTGCTCGGCGGCGCTGCGCTGCTCGGCGGGTTTCATCCAGCCGCCCAGCAGGTTGGCGTCCAGGTGCGGCACCGGGTTGCGGGCCAGGTCGCGGACCGTGATCGAGTCGCCGGGGTGAGCGGCCTGCCATTGCTGGATAAAGGTCTGGGTCAGTTGCCGGGATACGGAATCCTGCTGGCGGGCGCTGCTTTCAATGATCAGGACGCGGGACATGGCTGAAGCCTCCATCGGGGTATGCGTAAGTCGATGGGGGGCAGATTAAACAGAGTGATATCGATGAAAAAGCGCAAATAACTGCTATAACCAATCAATAAATTCGTTTATAAGCACAGCCGGCCCGCGCGCAATTCCCTGGACCGGCCCGCTTCGATCACTTGGCCTGGCAGTTCAGTTCCAGGCGCAGCTTGATGATATTGCGGTTGAACTTGGCGGTGACGTTCTTGCTCTGCCCCGCAGCGACTTCCACCTTGCGGGTGCGCGGCGACTCGGGGCCATTGCGAAACACCACCGAGCACAGCGCATCGCGCTTGCCGAAGTTGTTCAGCTGGATGGAGCCGATGTCTTCATCGGTAGCAAAGGTGGTGTAGTCGATGCTCAGGCCATTGAGCTGCTTCTCGACATCGATGGGATAGGCCCAGGCGCCGAGGGGCAACAGCGCCAGCAACACACAACAGAATTTTCTCATTCGGCAGTCTCCAATAAGGAGCGCCAGCTTAGGACAAGAGGAGTCCCTCATGAAAGCGCCCCGCGTGACCCTGGATCAATGGCGCACCCTGCAGGCGGTGGTCGATCACGGCGGCTTCGCCCAGGCCGCCGAAGCCCTGCACCGCTCGCAATCCTCGGTCAGCTACACCGTGGCGCGCATGCAGGACCAGCTCGGCGTGCCGCTGTTGCGCATCGACGGGCGCAAGGCGGTGCTCACCGAGGCCGGCGGCGTGCTGCTGCGCCGTTCCCGGCAACTGGTCAAGCAGGCCAGCCAGCTGGAAGACCTGGCCCACCACATGGAACAGGGCTGGGAAGCCGAAGTACGGCTGGTGGTGGACGCCGCCTACCCCAATGCGCGGCTGGTGCGCGCCCTGACCGCCTTCATGCCGCAAAGCCGCGGCTGCCGCGTGCGCCTGCGCGAGGAAGTGCTGTCCGGGGTCGAAGAGGTACTGCTCGAAGGCGTGGCCGACCTGGCCATCAGCAGTTTCAACATTTCCGGCTACCTGGGCACCGAGCTGAGCGCGGTGGAGTTCGTCGCCGTGGCCCACCCGGAACACGCCCTGCATCGCCTGCAACGGGAACTGCATTTCCAGGACCTGGAAAGCCAGCTGCAAGTGGTGATCCGCGACTCCGGCCGCCAGCAACCGCGGGATGTCGGCTGGCTCGGCGCCGAGCAGCGCTGGACCGTGGGCAGCCTGGCCACCGCCGCGACCTTCGTTGGCAGCGGCCTGGGTTTTGCCTGGCTGCCCCGGCACCTGATCGAACGGGAGCTGCGCGAAGGCCTGCTCAAGGTCCTGCCCCTGGACCAGGGCGGCAGTCGCCACCCGACCTTCTTCCTCTATTCCAACAAGGACAAACCCCTGGGCCCGGCCACGCAGATTCTCGTGGAACTGCTGCGCACCTTCGACACCGCGCCCCTGGATGCGGCCTTTGCCGCACCCGAACAAGCCTGACATCCCCACCACCAGAACAGGAGTTCTGCCATGGCGTATTTCGAGCATGAAGGTTGCACCCTGCACTACGAGGAATACGGCCGGGGTGATCCCCTGCTGCTGGTTCACGGCCTGGGCTCCAGCGCCCAGGACTGGGAAAAGCAGATCCCCGAGCTTTCAAGCCGCTACCGCCTGATCGTCCCCGACCTGCGCGGCCACGGACGCTCCGACAAACCCCGGGAGCGCTACAGCATCCCGGGCTTCACCGCCGATATCGTGGCGCTGATCGAACACCTGAACCTGGGCCCCGCGCACTATGTCGGGCTGTCCATGGGCGGCATGATCGGCTTCCAGCTGGGTGTGGATCAGCCGCAACTGCTCAAGAGCCTGTGCATCGTCAACAGCGCCCCCGAAGTCAAGGTGCGCAGCACAAACGACTACTGGCAGTGGTTCAAGCGCTGGAGCCTGGCCCGGGTGCTGAGCCTGGCCACCATCGGCCGGGCCCTGGGCCAGCGGCTGTTTCCCAAGCCGGAGCAAGGCGAGTTGCGGCGGAAAATGGCCGAGCGCTGGGCAAAAAACGACAAACGTGCTTATCTCGCCAGCTTCGACGCCATCGTCGGCTGGGGGGTGCAGGAACGTCTGGGCCGCATCACCTGTCCAACCCTGGTCGTCAGCGCCGACCACGACTACACCCCGGTGGCGGTCAAGGAGGCTTATGTCAAACTGCTGCCGGATGCACGGCTGGTGGTGATCGAGGATTCCCGTCACGCCACGCCGCTGGACCAGCCGCAGCGCTTCAACCAAACCCTGCTGGACTTCACAACCACAGTCGACACCACCACCCAGGATCACTGAACCATGCTGAAAAAAATCGCCCTCGTCGCCGGCTCCGTGCTGTTCGCGGCCAACCTGATGGCCGCCCAACCGGCCAAGGCGCCCCACGTCCTGCTGGACACCAGCTTCGGCAAGATCGAAGTCGAACTGGACCCGGTCAAGGCACCGATCTCCAGCAAGAACTTCCTCGACTACGTCGACAGCGGCTTCTACACCAACACCATCTTCCACCGGGTGATCCCGGGCTTCATGGTCCAGGGCGGTGGCTTCACCGCGCAGATGGTGCAGAAAGACACCCGCGACCCGATCAAGAACGAAGCCTCCAACGGCCTGCATAACGTGCGCGGCACCCTGTCCATGGCCCGCACCTCCAACCCCAACTCGGCCACCAGCCAGTTCTTCATCAACGTCGCCGACAACGCCTTCCTCGATCCGGGCCGCGATGCCGGCTACGCCGTATTCGCCAAGGTGGTGAGCGGCATGGACGTGGTGGACCAGATCGTCAATTCCCAGACCACCACCAAGCAAGGCATGCAAAACGTGCCTGTGGACCCGGTGCTGATCAAGTCGGCCAAGCGCATCGACTGAATCCGCCAGCCTGTCCCGACGGCGGCGCCGCAACCGGCGCCCCGTCCGCTTTCAGAACAGGAGAGCCCGCACCCCGGGCTTCAAGACCCCCATGCTCTTTCGTCGTTTTGAACAACTGATCGATATCTTCCGCGACGCCCCCAGCGCCACCCCGCCCAATCGGGTCCTGCCGTTCTACTTCCACTACATCAAGCAAGTCTGGCCGAGCTTCGTCGCCCTGCTGGTGGTGGGCCTGTTCGTGGCCCTGATCGAGGTGTCGCTGTTCAGCTACCTGAGCACCATCATCGACCTGGCCCAGGGCACGCCCAGCGCCCAGGTGTTCAGCGACCACGGCCTGGAACTGGCCTGGATGGCGGTGGTGGCCCTGCTGTTCCGGCCGCTGATGGTGGGCCTGCACGACCTGTTGATGCACCAGACCATCAACCCCGGCATGACCAGCCTGATCCGCTGGCAGAACCACAGCTACGTGCTGCGCCAGAGCCTGAACTTCTTCCAGAACGACTTCGCCGGGCGCATTGCCCAGCGCATCATGCAGACCGGCTACTCGCTGCAGGACTCCTCGGTGCAGGTGATCGATGCCCTGTGGCACGTGACCATCTACGCCATCGGCTCCCTGGTGCTGTTCGCCGACGCCGACTGGCGCCTGATGATCCCGCTGCTGCTGTGGATCACAGGCTTCATCGGCGCCATGCGCTACTTCGTGCCGCGCATCCAGAAGCGCTCGGTGGATGCCTCCGACGCCCGCTCCAAACTCATGGGGCGGATCGTCGACGGCTACACCAACATCACCACCCTCAAGCTCTTCGCCCACACCCGCTTCGAGCAGAGCTACGCCCGCGAGGCGATCGCCGAGCAGACCGAGAAAAGCCAGTTGGCCGGGCGCGTGGTCACCGCCATGGACGTGACCATCACCAGCCTCAACGGCCTGCTGATCGTCAGCACCACGGGCCTGGCCCTGTGGCTGTGGAGCCAGTCGCTGATCAGCGCCGGGGCCATCGCCCTGGCCACCGGCCTGGTAATCCGCATCGTCAACATGTCCGGCTGGATCATGTGGGTGATCAACGGCATCTTCGAAAACATCGGCATGGTCGAGGACGGTCTGCAGACCATCGCCCAGCCGCTGCAGCTCACCGACCGCGAGCAGGCGCCCAAGCTGGCCGTAGCCAATGGCGGCGTGCGCTTCGAGCATGTGCAGTTCCATTACGGCAAGGCCAACAAGGTGATCAGCGACCTCAACCTGGACATCCGTCCCGGGGAGAAGATCGGCCTGATCGGTCCTTCCGGGGCCGGCAAGTCGACCCTGGTCAACCTGCTGCTGCGCCTGTACGACCTGCAGGGCGGGCAGATCTTCATCGACGGCCAGAACATCGCCGAAGTGACCCAGGAAAGCCTGCGCGAACGCATCGGCATGATCACCCAGGACACCTCGCTGCTGCACCGCTCGATCCGCGACAACCTGCTCTACGGTCGCCCCGACGCCACGGAAGAGGAACTCTGGGAGGCGGTGCGCAAGGCCCGCGCCGATGAGTTCATCCCGCTGTTGTCCGATGCCCAGGGCCGTACCGGTTTCGATGCCCATGTCGGTGAACGCGGGGTCAAGCTGTCCGGCGGCCAGCGCCAGCGCATCGCCATCGCCCGGGTCCTGCTCAAGGACGCGCCGATCCTGATCATGGACGAGGCCACCTCGGCCCTGGACTCGGAAGTCGAAGCGGCGATCCAGGAAAGCCTGGAGACCCTGATGCAGGGCAAGACCGTGATCGCCATCGCCCACCGCCTCTCCACCATCGCCCGCATGGACCGCCTGGTGGTCCTGGAACAGGGACGCATCGCCGAGACCGGCACCCACGCCGAACTGCTGGCCCATCGCGGTCTGTATGCGCGCCTGTGGCAGCACCAGACCGGAGGTTTCGTCGGCATCGACTGATGCCTCTGCAGCGGCTCCACCAAGCGCCAGAGCCCGCTATTTCAGGGGGCTCTGGCGTTTTTTTGGGCGGACTGGAATTGCGCCGAAAGCCTGCTGTACTGACCCTAGGTTCCGGAGCGGAACCTGTAGTTAACCTGCGGGATGCATCACTGTTGTATCGCGTTGATAGGTTGACCTATCAAGGACTCACCCATGTCTTTGTTCAAACGTTCCGTTACCGAAATGCTCGGTACTTTCTGGCTGGTCCTGGGCGGGTGCGGCAGCGCCGTGCTCGCGGCGGCCTTTCCCAATGTCGGCATCGGCCTGCTCGGCGTCGCCCTGGCCTTCGGCCTGACGGTGCTGACCATGGCCTTCGCCATCGGCCATATCTCCGGTTGCCACTTGAACCCCGCGGTGTCCGTCGGGCTGGTGGTGGGTGGGCGCTTCCCGGCCAGGGAATTGCCGGCCTATGTCGTCGCCCAGGTGCTCGGCGGGGTGATTGCCGCGGCGCTGCTGTACTTCATCGCCAGCGGCAAGCCCGGTTTCGAACTGGCTTCGGGGCTGGCTTCCAACGGCTATGGCGCCCACTCCCCCGGCGGCTATTCCATGGCCGCGGGGTTTGTCTGCGAGCTGGTGATGACCTTGATGTTCGTGGTGATCATCCTCGGCGCCACCGACAAGCGCGCCCCGGCGGGCCTGGCGCCGATCGCCATCGGCCTGGCCCTGACCCTGATCCACCTGATCTCGATCCCGGTCACCAACACCTCGGTCAACCCGGCCCGCAGCACCGGCCCGGCACTGATCGTCGGCGGCTGGGCCTTGCAGCAGCTGTGGCTGTTCTGGCTGGCGCCGATCCTCGGCGCGGTGATCGGCGGCGTGGTCTACCGCTGGCTGGGCGAGGAAGACAGCTGAGCGAAGACGGCGAGGGTCACGCCTGCCGATAGGGCAAGGCGTCCCTCGCTTCTTCGGCATAAGCGCGAATTCCGGCCCGTTCCTGTTGCAGGAAATCCTTCACCGCGGCGTTCAGCCCGGGGTGGCGCAGGTAATGCCAGGAGCGGGTCAGCACCGGTTCAAAGCCGCGGATCAGCTTGTGCTCGCCCTGGGCTCCGGCGTCGAAACGTTGCAGTCCCTGGGCAATCGCGTACTCCATGCCCTGGTAGAAACAGGTCTCGAAATGCAGGCGGTCGAACTCTGCCAGGCAGCCCCAGTAGCGGCCGTAGAAGCTGTCGCCGCCCACCAGGCTGAAGGCCATGGCCACCGGGCGCCCGCCCTGCTTGGCCAGGACCACGCGGATCGCCTCGGGCATGCGCTCGGCCAGCAGGCTGAAGAAGGCCCGGGTCAGGTACGGCGACTGGCGCCGCACCGCATAGGTATTGGCGTAGCAGGCATAGACGAAATCCCACTGCGCCTCGTCCAGTTCATGGCCTTCGAACCACTGGAAATCAAAGCCCTGCCCCGCCACCTGCTCACGCTCCTTGCGCATCTGCTTGCGCTTGCGCGAGCTCAGGGCGTCGAGAAAATCCTGAAAGTCACGGTAGCCACGGTTCTGCCAGTGAAATTGGCAGCCCAGGCGCTGCAACCAGCCCGGTTGCTGTTCCAGGGCGGCGTCGCTGAAGTCGTCGGTGAAGTTGATATGGGCGCTGGAAAGCCCTTCGATCTCCAGGTAGCCGGGCAGGCTTTTCAACAGCTCGAACGCATCCGCCTGGGTCGCCGCCAGCACCCGCGCGCCACTGACCGGGCTGAACGGCACCGCCGTCAGCAGCTTGGGGTAATAGTCGATGCCGGCGCGGGCGCAGGCATCGGCCCAACCGTGATCGAACACGTACTCGCCGTAGGAGTGCCATTTGCGATAGCTGGGCAGGGCCGCCAGCAGGCGGCCGTCCTCTACATGCAACAGGTGCTCGGCCTGCCAGCCCGAGCGCGGGCCAAGGCTGCCGCTGTCTTCCAGGGCACTGAGAAAGGCATGGCGCACGAAGGGTTGCCCGTCCTTGAGCAAGCCATCCCATTGCGCGGGATCGACGGCAGACAGACTGTTCAAGGATTGCAGCGGCATCGGGGTCCCCGGAGTTCAGATCGGACAACCCGGCGAGTATCCCCCATCCCCGGGCTCACCGAAACCGCTGGCACCTGGGCACGTTCTCAACGCCCCAGGTGCTCGGCGAGAAAATCGATGAACACCCGGGATTTGCGCGGCAGGTGCGCGCTGTTGGGAAACAGCACGTGCACCGGCTGGGCAGCCAACCGGTATTCGGGCAAAACCCGCACCAGGCGGCCGCTGCCCAGGTCATCGAGGACCATCCACTCCGGCAGCACCGCCAGCCCCAGGCCCGCCAGGGCCAGGGCGCGAATCGCCGTCGCCGAGTTGGATTCGTGCCCGGGGCTGACCTTCACCTCCACCTCGCCACGGCGCGGATGGTTGAAAGTCCAACCGGGCGGCCCGGCCAGGTTGCTGTTGCCGATCCACGGCAGCGCGCTCAGGTCCTCGATCCGCCGCAACTCCCGGCCATCAAGCAGCGCCGGACTGGCCACCAGGGCAATGGCGTAGTCCGCCAGCTGGCGTCCCTTGAAGCCCGAATCCGCCAGGTGGCCGAGGCGGATCACCAGGTCGAGCTTTTCCGCCACCAAATCATTCAGCGATGAATTGAAGTGATAGCTCAGGCGCACTTCGGGGTAGCGCGCGGTGAACAGCGGCAGGATCGGCAACACGAACGTCTCGGCATACTCCGCCGTGGAACTGATGCGCAGCTTGCCGCTGACCCGGTTGCGCCCATGCAGCACGTTGTCGAAGGCTGTGTCGATATTGGCGACAATCCCCTTGAATTCGTGGTAAAGGTCCTGGCCGGTTTCGGTCAGGGTCACCTGCCGCGTGGTGCGCACCAGCAAGGTGCTCGCCAGCGCCCGCTCCAGGGCCTTCACATGCAGGCTGGCCATGGCCTTGCTGATCCCCAGGTACTGCGCGGCGCGGGTGTAGGAACCGAAGTCGACCACCGCGAGGAAGGTCTGCACCCGGTGCAGCTGGCCGTGAAAATGATCGCTCACTGTCAAATCTCATTAAACAATGTGTCAAGTATAGGCGCCTCGACACTCCACCCCCAAGCTCCCTAAGCTGCGCGCAAAAAGGGAGACGGCATGACTTACAGATACAAAGTGGCGGTGGTATTTCTCCTCGGGTTCTTTATCGATTGCGTCAACATCTTCATGTCGGCGGTGGCCCTGCCCAGCATTGCCAGCAACTTGCAGGTGTCCAGCGCCGCCGTGGCCTGGGTGGCCAACGCCTACATCCTTGGCCTGACCCTGGTGATCGCCGTCAGCACCTGGCTGGCCGGGCGCTTCGGCAACCGCCAGGTGCTCTGCGCCTCGATGCTGCTGTTCAGCGGCGCGGGGCTGATGTGCGGGCTGGCCGACAGCTTCATGTCGCTGGTGTTCTGGCGGCTGGTCCAGGGCATGGCCGGCGGCCTGCTGATTCCCCTGGGGCAGGCGCTGACCTTCAACCTGTTCCAGGGCGGGCAACGCTCGCAGATCTCCACCCTGGTGATGGCCGTGGCCCTGCTGGCGCCGGCGCTGTCGCCGACGCTGGGCGGGGCGATTGTCGATCACGGCTCCTGGCGCTGGGTGTTCTTCGCCAGCCTGCCGCTGTCGCTGCTGGCGGCGCTGCTGTCCTGGTGCTGGATCGCCCCTGAACGCGCAGCGCCCGTGGATCGCCCGGACCTGCGCGGCCTGCTGCTGGTGAGCGCGAGCCTGGCTGGCCTGCTGCTGGGCATGTCGCTGTACGGCAGCGGCTACCCGGCGTATCAGGCGGCACCGAGCCTGCTCGTCGGGCTGCTATTGGCCGAGTGCTATCGGCGTCACTGCAAGTCCTGCGCCCGGCCCATTGTCGAACTGCGGCTGCTGAAAAACCCGCGCCTGGGCCTGTCGGTGGCGATCTATCACGCCATTCCGGGGATCTTCACCGGGGTCAATCTGCTGAGTCTGTTCTTCCTCCAGGAGCACCTGCACCTGAGCGCCCGGCACAGCGGCATGTTCATGCTGCTGTACGCCGCCGGCGCGCTGCTGGCGATGCTGGCGGGCGGGCGCGGCTACAACCGCCTGGGCGCCGCGCGGCTGTTCGCCATGGCCCTGGTGCTGCACAGCGCCGGCATCGCCTGCCTGTGCTGGGTCGACTCGGCAGCCGACCTGCCGTTGCTGATGGCGGCCTACCTGCTGATGGGCCTGGGCGGCGGTGCCGGCGCCAACACCGCACAAACCACCGCCCTGCTGGACTTCGACGGCGCCGATACGCACCAGGCCAGCGTGATCTGGAACATCAACCGGCAGATGGCCTTCAGCCTTGGCGCCGCCTGGTTGCTGATGCTCTACAACCTGCTGCTGGCTTACTCCGACGCCAGCGGCGCCTACCACCTGAGCCTGTTGCTGGCCGCCGCAGCCGGTCTGCTGCCGCTGCTGACCCTGAACCAACTCCCCACCATGAAGGCCAACCATGCCCAACTCGATCATTGAACAAGCGCAACACAGCGTGCACCAGATTCACCAACTGATTCACAGCGTCTTCAGCAACCGGCAGAGGGACGGCGCGGCCTGTCTCGCCCCCTTGCTGGCGTTGCTGGCCGAAGACTTCCAGATGGTCACCACCGGCGGCGCCCTGATCGGCCGCGAGCAGGTGCAACAGCTGTTTCACACGGGCCTGGGCAAGCGCCCGGGGCTGGAAATCAGGCTCAGCGATTTGCATTGCGTGTGGCAGGAAGGCCAGTGCGCGGCGATCCGCTACAAGGAAATCCAGCGCCTGGACTCGCTCGAAACCACACGCCTGTCCCTGGCGATCATCCGTGTCCAGAACAACACGGCGCAGTGGCTGTACCTGCACGAAACCACCTGCCCCTGACCCCCACCAGGCCCGAGCCCCGAGCTCGGGCCAAGCCATCCGCCCCGGTTCTCTGACCTCTTGCTGCGCGATACCCGCCCGCTGAACGGCGGCTGATCGCCCCTCGACCTCCCCCCTTCTCCGACACCGACAACGCCCCCGCACAGGGGGAGTTGCAGTCAGCAATCGTCATCGACACGCCATTACTTTGCCACCCCGCTGTCATAAACCATCGTGATACTGGCGCCTGTTTTTAGAGCGCCGGGTTCTACCCGACCACTGTTTTCCGATCTGCACAGGTCGGTTGTGTCCTGGATGGTTGAGCCATCCACTCTTACCTTCGGAGATTGCTATGCGTCTTGCTTCCACGAAAACCGCGGCGGCCCTGTGTGGTGGCCTGTTACTGGCCATGAGCGTTCCCGCCAGTGCTGCGGTCGACGCCAAACTGCTCGACATGCTCAAGGCCAACGGCTCGATTTCCCAGGCGCAGTACATGGAGCTGCAAGCCGAACTGGCCAAGGATCAGAAGGCCCAGCAAATCGCTCAGCAAGCGCAGCAAGAAACCAACGAACAAGTGGCCGCAGCCGCCAAGAAAGCCAACGAGCTCAGCGCCTTCGACCAGAAGCTGGCCTGGGCGGCCAAGACGCAGTTCAAGGGCGACGTTCGAATCCGCCAGGAAACCGTCAAGATCGACGGCGAAGCCAACAACGGCGGCCGCGACAAGGATCGTCAGCGCATCCGTGCGCGCCTGGGCGCCTACAGCGAGATCAACCCGCAGGTGGACACCGGCATCCGCATCGCCACCGGCGGCGGCGACGATGCCCGCTCCACCAACCAGGACATGGACAACTACTTCAACAAGAAACAGATCTGGCTGGACCTGGGCTACATCGACTACCACCCGGACGCCGTGAAGAACCTGCACGTGATCGGCGGCAAGATGCTGCAACCCTGGGTCAGCATGGGCGACGTGATCTGGGACAGTGACATCAACCCTGAAGGCCTGGCCGTCACCTACAAATACCCGCTGGGCGGTAGCGCCGAGCTGTTCGGCAGCCTGGGCAACTACAGCCTCAAGGACAACGTCGACGGTGAAGGCGTGCAGTTCCGTCACGACCTGCGCCTGACCGCCGGCCAACTGGGTAGCCGCTTCGCCATCACCGACAATCTGAAGCTGACCGTCGGCGGCAGCGTCTATGCCTACCAGAACGACAAGGACAGCCGTTGCACCGGCACCTCCACCCCTTGCGCCTTGGCAGTCAACGGCAACTCGGCGGACAACCAGTTCCGCCTGTACGAAGGCTTCAGCCAGATCGACATCGGCGGCCTGCCGATGCCGCTGTCGTTCTACGGCCAGTACGTGAAGAACAACGATGCGGTGAACGATCAGGACACCGCCTGGCTGCTGGGCGCCAAGTCGAAAGTGTTCGGCTTCAACCTCGACTACAACTACCGCGACGTGCAGCGCAATGCCGTGGTCGGTGCCTTTACCGACTCCGACTTCGCCAACGGCACCACCGGTTCCCGTGGCCACAAGTTCAAGGTCGGTTACGACATCGACAAGAACTTCGCCCTGGGCGCGACCTACTTCCTGACCAAGGCCGACTACTCCAGCCGCACCCAGCGCGACGCCAATACCAACACCCTGCAACTGGACGCCGAAGCCAAGTTCTAAGCGACCAGCTCGTACACCGCAGACGCTGCTCGCGCGAGCAGCGTCTGCCGGGTTTCAACAGTCCGGCGCGGGGCAACGCCCCCCATCATCCGTTCGTCGTCGCCGCGTCGGCCTGTGTTTTGCCCTCTCAGACGTCCTTGCTGCGTTGCGTCGCCAGACGCTCGGCCAAGGCATCCAAGCCCTCCAGGGGCGGCTCCGGCAGCACCCGCAAGGTGGCCTGGAGCAGGCGCATCTGCCGAATGAAACGCCGGCAATTGGGGCAGAACAACAGGTGATGGCGCACCATCAGGCGCTCGCGAAAGCTCAACTGGCCGTCGAGATAATCACTGGATCGCGCCACTTGTTCCTTACAGGTCAGCATTGGCCGGTTTCCTCAAAATGCTCCACGGTGGCGAAGACCTTCAGACGTGCCCGATGCAACAGCACCCGGACATTGGAGAGCGTGAGCCCCAGAAGATTACAGATTTCTTCCAGTTCCAGGCCCTGGCGCTCGCGCAGCAGCAGGACGCTGCTTTGCAGTTCCGAGAGGCTGAGCAGGGTGTGTTCCAGGCAGTCGCGCAGCTCGGCTTCGGTCAGCAAGGCTTCGGGGGTGTCTTCATGCCAGGCGAAAGGCGCCACCAGCCAGTGGCCATCCGTGGAAGAGAAACGCTCGTCGCCGACCGTGCCATGGGGCGCGGGCAGGTCATCGAGCAACACTTCCCGGCGATTTTGCTTGTAGCGGCCCTTGGCCGCATTGGCGGTGATGGTCAGCAGCCAGGTCTTGAGGCTGGAGCGCCCCTGAAAGCCCGCCAGATTGCGCACCACCGACAGCCAGGCATCCTGCACCACTTCGTCGGCATGGCGATTGCCGACAATCGCGTAAGCCACCGCGCGCATGGCGCTCTGGTAGGTACTGACCAGTTCCTTGTAAGCCTTTTGCTCACCCGCCAAAAGGCGCTCTAGCAGTTGCGCGTCATCAGCAGCAGCCATTCGTGCCTCGTTCAATCATGCAGGTTTGAAAGGGTGTGACGCGCCAATAGCGCCCGGCGCCACACCCGCATCAGCCTAGATCAACGCTTGCGCAGCAGGACGCTGCCGATCGAATAACCGGCGCCAAAGGAGCTGAGCACCGCCAGCGAACCGCTGGCCAGGTCATCCTGGTACTTGTGGAAGGCAATCACCGAGCCGGCCGAACTGGTGTTGGCGTAGGTATCGAGAATCACCGGTGCCTCTTCCACCGAGGCTTCGCGGCCCAGGAGCTTCTTGACGATCAGGTGGTTCATGCTGAGGTTGGCCTGGTGCAGCCAGAAGCGCTTGACGTCGCCGACATTGAGCTGGTTTTCCGCCAAGTGGGTGGCGATCAGCTCGGCCACCATCGGGCACACGTCGCGGAACACCTTGCGGCCTTCCTGGACGAACAGCTTGTCGCGGGCACCGACGCCCTCTTCTGCCGCGCGGTTGAGGAAGCCGAAGTTGTTGCGGATGTTGTTGGAGAACTGGGTCAGCAGCTTGGTGCTGACGATCTCGAACTGGTGCTTGGAGGTGGCCAGGTCGGCGCGCTCGATGATCACCGCGGTGGCGGCGTCGCCGAAGATGAAGTGGCTGTCGCGGTCACGGAAGTTCAGGTGCCCGGTGCAGACTTCCGGGTTGACCATCAGGATCGCCCGGGCCTGACCCAGCTGCACGCTGTTGCAAGCGGCCTGGATGCCGAAGGTTGCCGAGGAGCAGGCCACGTTCATGTCGAAACCGAAGCCCTGGATGCCCAGTGCAGCCTGGACTTCGATGGCGATGGCCGGGTAGGCGCGCTGCAGGTTGGAGCAGGCGACGATCACCCCGTCGATGTCGGCGGCGGTCTTGCCGGCCCGTTGCAAGGCTTGCTCGGCGGCGGCCACGGCCATCTGGCAGAGCACCGACCACTCGTCGTTGGAACGCTCCGGCAGGTTCGGAACCATGCGTTGCGGGTCGAGGATGCCGGCCTTGTCCATGACGAAGCGGCTCTTGATCCCGGAGGCTTTTTCGATGAAAGCGGCGTTGGATTCAGTCAGGGCCTGCACTTCGCCGCGCTCGATGGCTGCCGCGTTGTCGCTGTTGAACTGCTGGACGTAGGTGTTGAAAGACTCCACCAGCTCTTCGTTGGAGATGCTGTTGGCCGGGGTAAACAGGCCGGTGCCGCTGATGACGACGTTATGCACGGTCGTTCCTCTAATGTGTTGAGGCAGAAGGTATTGGCACCGTCGTGCCAAACCGTAAAGGGACGACTCCCGCTGAAGGAGGCGTTCCTGGCATCGCTTTATTCCGATCCGCCCGGGCTGGCTGGGGTGCAGATAACCGGGGCCGGCATTTATGACGGCGGAGTTTGCCATAACCACCGATCTTTCGCCGCAATTGCAGGATCGACGGAGCCGACCCTGCACGGGGGGGCCTGGCTCAGGCGTCGACCAGGCTCCATTGCTTGTTCAGGCGCTTGTCGGAAATCGGCACCTTGGTCCCCAGTTGCTGGGCGAACAGGGACACCCGGTACTCCTCCAGCCACCAGCGGTACAGCTCCAACTGCGGATCGCGCTTGCCTTCCTGGGCATGTTTCTGGGCGCGGGTCTGGTACTGGCTCCACAGACCGGCCAGCTCGGTGCTCCAGACCCGATCCTTCTGCACCTGACTGCCGAGCTTCTCGAAACGCAGCTCCACCGCCTTGAGGTAGCGCGGCAGTTCCTTGAGCCACAGGGCCGGGGTTTCCCGGACAAAGCCCGGGTACACCAGGTTCGCCAACTGCGACTTGATGTCATTGAGAGCCACGGCCTGGGCCAGGTCGATCTTGCCCTTGAAGCGTTTTTGCAGGCCGTGCCAGAGCTTGAGAATCTCCAGGGTCAGGCGCGCCAGGCGCTCGGCATGCTCGGTCCAGGCGCCGCGCTTGCGCTCGGCCAGGGAGGCCAGCCCGGCGCCGTCCCGGGGCAGGCTGGCCTCGCCGTCGAGGATGCAGCTGTCAAGGCTGGCCAGGAGAATGTCCTCCACCAGCGCATCGACCCGGCCCAGCTCGCGGTACAGCAGGCCCAGCTCGGTCAGCCCCGGCAACTTGCCGCGCAGGAACTTGGCCGGCTCGGCCAGTTGCTGCAGCAGCAGGCGCTGCAGGGCCCGGCGATGCTGGAACTCGGCTTCGGCGGCGGTGGAGAAGCGCCCTTCCTTGACCGTCCCGGCCTCTTCCACCAGGGCCGGGTACACCGTCATCGACAGGCCGGCGATCTTCTGCTGGGTCTTTTCCGCGACCGCGGCAAACACACGGGCTTCCACCGGCTGCTGGCTCTTGGCGGTCTGCGGCACCGCCAGGGCAGCCTGGCTGGCTTCGGCGAAACGCGCGGTCAGTTCGGCCAGGTCACGACCTTCGCCGAGGAACTTGCCCTGGGCGTCGACGATTTCCAGGTTCATCCGCAGGTGGCTTTCCACCTGTTGCGCGGCTTCGCTCCAGGCTTCGTCGCTGACCCGCGCACCGGTCATGCGCAGCAACTCGCGGCCCAGGGCCTGGGGCAACGAACCTTCGGCGAAGACCATGCGCTGCAGGGCCGCCTTGACGAAGTCCGGCACCGGTACGAAGTTCTTGCGCAGGGCCTTGGGCAGGTTGCGCACCAGGGCAATGCACTTGGCCTCGATCAGCCCCGGCACCAGCCATTCCAGGCGTTCAGCCGGCAACGCCGGCAGCAGCGGCGCCGGCACCCGCAGGGTCACGCCGTCGCGGGGATGGTTGGGCTCGAAGTGATAACTCAGGGCCAGTTCCAGATCGCCGATATGCAGGGTGTCCGGGTACTGCTTGGCGGTGACTTCGCTGGCCTCGCGGGCCAGCACGTCTTCCTCGCGCATGATCAACAACTGCGGGTTCTTCTGGCTGTGCACCCGGTACCAGCTGTCGAAGGTCGCGGTCTGGTGGATCTCCGCCGGCAGGCGCTCGTCGTAGAAGGCGAACAGGGTTTCCTCGTCCGCCAGGATGTCGCGGCGCCGGGCCTTGGCTTCCAGGGCATCGAGCTGCTCCAGCAACTGGGTGTTGGCGCTCAGGCACTTGGCCTTGGACTGGATCTCGCCGCGCACCAGGGCCTCGCGGATAAACAACTCGCGGGACACCACCGGGTCCACCGGGCCGTAGTGCACCGGCCGACGCCCGACCACGATCAAGCCGAACAGGGTGATCTGCTCGTAGGCCACCACCTGGCCGCGCTTCTTCTCCCAATGGGGCTCGAAGTGGTTCTTCTTCACCAGATGGCCAGCCAGGGGCTCGATCCAGTCTGGCTCGATCTTGGCCACCATGCGCGCATAGAGCTTGGTGGTTTCCACCAGCTCGGCGGTCATCAGCCATTGCGGGCGCTTCTTGCCCAGGCCCGAGGACGGATGGACCCAGAAACGCCGCTGACGAGCCCCGAGGTAGTCGCCGTCCTCAGTCTTCTGGCCGATCTGGCTGAGCAGCCCCACCAACACCGCCTTGTGCAGTTTCGGGTAGTCCGCCGGTTCCTTGTTCAGGCTCAGTTGCAGGTCGCGACAGATCAGGCTCAGTTGCCGGTGCGAGTCGCGCCACTCGCGCAGGCGCAGGTAATTCAGGAAGTTCTTGCGGCACCAGTTGCGCAACGGGCTGGCGGTCAGGGCCTGGCGCTGTTCTTCGAAGCCGCGCCACAGGTTGACCAGCCCGGCGAAGTCCGAGTCCACGTCCTTCCATTGCGCGTGGGCCTGATCGGCAGCCTGCTGGCGCTCTGGCGGACGCTCGCGGGGGTCCTGGATCGACATCGCACTGGCAACGATCAGTACTTCCTGGAGGCTGCCGAGCTTGGCCGCTTCCAGCAGCATGCGGCCCATGCGCGGGTCCACCGGCAGGCGCGCCAGTTGTCGGCCCAGGGGCGTCAGCTGGCCGTTGCGGTCCACGGCCGAGAGTTCTTGCAGCAAGTTGAAACCGTCGCTGATGGCCTTGCCATCCGGCGGTTCGATAAACGGGAACGCGGTGATTTCACCCAGGCGCAGATGGAGCATCTGCAGGATCACCGCCGCCAGGTTGGTGCGCAGGATCTCCGGATCGGTGAACTCCGGCCGGCCGAGGAAATCCTCCTCGCTGTACAGGCGCACGCAGATCCCCGGTTCGACCCGGCCGCAGCGGCCTTTACGCTGGTTGGCGCTGGCCTGGGACACCGCCTCGATGGGCAGGCGCTGGACCTTGGCCCGGTAGCTGTAGCGACTGATGCGCGCGGTGCCGCTGTCGATCACATAGCGGATGCCCGGCACGGTCAGCGAGGTTTCCGCGACGTTGGTCGCCAGCACCACGCGCCGGCCCGGATGGGACTGGAAGATCCGCTGCTGTTCCGCCGGCGACAGGCGCGCGTACAGCGGCAGGATCTCGGTGTGCTTGAGCTGGGCCTTGCGCAGCATTTCCGCGGCGTCGCGGATCTCCCGCTCGCCCGGCAGGAACACCAGCACGTCTCCGGGGCTGCGGCGTTCACTGCGCTCGTAGGCGGCGATTTCATCCAGGGTGGCAAGGATCGCCTGGTCCACCGTGAGGTCGTCCTCGACCCGGTTGCCCTCTTCGTCCTGCTCCAGGGTCAGGGGGCGATACCAGGTTTCCACCGGGAAGGTGCGCCCGGAGACTTCGACGATCGGCGCGTTGTCGAAATGCTTGGAGAAGCGCTCCAGGTCGATGGTCGCCGAGGTGATGATGACCTTCAGGTCCGGGCGCCGTGGCAGCAGGGTCTTGAGATAGCCGAGGAGGAAGTCGATGTTCAGGCTGCGCTCGTGGGCCTCGTCGACGATGATCGTGTCGTAGCGTTCGAGAAAACGATCGTTCTGGGTTTCCGCCAGCAGGATGCCGTCGGTCATCAGCTTGATCAGGGTGCTGGAGTCGCTCTGATCCTCGAAGCGCACCTGGTAGCCCACCAACGAACCCAGGGGCGTGGCCAGCTCTTCGGCGACCCGACTGGCAACGCTGCGGGCAGCGATCCGCCGGGGCTGGGTGTGGCCGATCAGGCCGTGCTGGCCGCGACCGATCTCCAGGCAGATCTTCGGCAGCTGGGTGGTTTTCCCCGAGCCAGTCTCGCCGGCGATGATCAGCACCTGATGCTTGAGCAGCGCGTCCTTGATCTCATCGCGCTTGGCGGCGATCGGCAGGCTGTCGTCATAGCGAATCAGCGGCACGCTGGCACGCCGCGCCGTCACCAGGTTGCACGACGCCTGCATCCGCTCCAGCCACTGGGCGAGCTTGGCCTCGTCGGGCTTCTTGCGCAGTTCAAGCAACTGCCGACGCAAGCGGTGGCGGTCGGCGAGCATGGCGTGATCGAGGTTTTTCAGCAGTTGATCGATAGCAGGCGATTCGGAAGTCATAGGAAAGCAGCGGCAAGCTTCAAGCGAAAAGCCGCAAGATTAACGCAGCTTCCGTTTTTTAGCTTGCAGCTTGTCACTTGCCGCTAGCCGCTGCCTCTACTCGTCTTCCAGGCCTTTGCGCCGGTACGGGAAGACATCGATGATCTTGCCGGCGCGGATGGCGTCTTGCAGGCCCTTCCAGTAGTCGGCGTTGTACAGCTCGCCGTGCAACTGGTCGAACAGCTTGCGCTGGCCGGCATCGGCGAACAGGAACGGCGGGAACTCTTCGGGGAACACGTCGTGGGGGCCAATGGAATACCAGGGTTCGGACGCCATCTCGTCTTCCGGGGTGCGGGGCGCTGGAATGTGGCGGAAGTTGGCTTCGGTGAGAAAGCAGATTTCGTCGTAGTCGTAGAACACCACCCGGCCGTGGCGGGTCACGCCGAAGTTCTTCAGCAGCATGTCGCCGGGGAAGATGTTGGCCGCCGCCAGTTGCTTGATCGCCAGGCCGTAATCCTCCAGCGCTTCGCGCACCTGGTCCGGGTTGGCGTGTTCCAGATAGAGGTTGAGCGGGGTCATGCGGCGCTCGGTCCAGCAGTGGCGAATCAGCACGGTCTGGTCTTCCACGGCCACCGTGGACGGCGCCACTTCCAGCAGTTCCTCAAGGCACGCCGGGTCGAACTTGCTCAGGGGAAAGCGGAAATCGGCGAACTCCTGGGTATCGGCCATGCGCCCGACCCGATCGACGCTTTTTACCAGGCGGTACTTCTCGATCACCGTGGCCCGGTCGACGTTCTTCGACGGCGAGAAACGGTCCTTGATGATCTTGAACACGGTGTTGAAGCCCGGCAGGGTGAACACGCTCATGACCATGCCGCGTACCCCGGGGGCCATGATGAAACGGTCATCGGTGCTGGCCAGGTGGTTGATCAGGGCGCGGTAGAACTCCGACTTGCCGTGCTTGTAGAAACCGATGGAGGTGTACAGCTCGGCGATGTGCTTGCCCGGCAGGATGCGCTTGAGGAAGCCGATGAATTCCGCCGGCACCGGCACGTCCACCATGAAGTACGAGCGGGTGAAGGAAAAGATGATCGAGACATCCGCCTCGTCGGTGATCAGTGCGTCGATCTGGATGCCCCGGCCCTCGCGGTGCAGCAGAGGGACCACCAGCGGCCACTGCTCTTCATGGGTGAAGATGCGCCCCACCAGGTAGGCGCCCTTGTTGCGGTAGAGCACCGAGGAAAACAGCTCCAGGGTCAGCTCCGGGTCCTTGCACACCCAGTCCGGCAGGTTCTCCCGCAGTTGCGCCTCCAGGCGCCGCAGGTCGCCGGCCAGATCGGCATAGTCCTCGCTGAAACGGTAGTCGGCGAACACCTGTTCGAGCATCGCCGACAGGTTGCCCTGGGGCCGGTAGCTGCGGGTTTGCGCGGCCCGGGCCCGACGCAGGCTGGGCCGGGTGGTGTGGATGAACATGCAGCCATCGCTGATCAGGTCATGACTGAACAGGCCGCAGAAGATCGAGTTGTACCAAGTCTCGGACAGCTCATCGTCGAAACGCAGGTCGATCAGGCTGATATAGGCGCTTTTCACCAGCGGCCACTGCGCCACCTCCATCAATGAATCGTCACTGAAGGCCTGATGCAGGCGAGTCACGGTTTGCCCGACCTTCTCCTCATACAGATTGATTCGCGCCGCCGAGGCCTTCTGCGCTTCCTGCCATTGCGCCTGCTCGAAGCGTTGCCGGGCACCATCGGTGATCTGGCGGAAGTGCTCGCGGTAGTCGTCGAAGCCGTCGAGGATCATTCGAGCGATATCGGCGGCGGGCCATGACTGCGGCATAGGTAGACCTCTGCGGGAATTTGCGATGCCAGAGCTTAGCCAGTGAAACGACCCGAGGAGAAGCGCATTTTTCGCCCGGTCCGCCGGGCCGGGAAATCTTTGCTGACGATTGCCGGCAATTTTTTTAAATCGACCAATCGGTCAATAAAAAACCCTGAAGTCGGCCAAGCCTGGGCTTTATCGATTCACCCGCAGGCCTTCCAGCACGCGGCGTGAAGGCCTGATGCCAGGCACAAACCTGTACCACCAAAACGCCTCCCAGTGCCTTAACAATCCCACGATCACCAGCAAAACGGCTCTATTCAGGGCCTTTCAATGTGATGGCACTTTGCCATATAAAGCGCCCACCCTCCCCTAACAACAGCGCTAAATCAGCGAGGGACGAATGTTTTTCTAATGTATTCAAGGAGCACATGATGTCGATCAGGAATATTCGAATCGGCTTGCGAGCCAGCCTGAGTTTTGCGGTCCTGGCCGCCTTGCTGGTGACAGTCGGGCTGTTCTGCCTGGGGCAGATGGCAACCCTGCGCGAAAGTGCAAAAGTCATCGAGGCCTCATGGATGCCCAGCATCGAGAACATCCATGACAGCGCCGCCAATATCGCCACCATCCGCCTGGAAACACTGCGACTGCTGGTCAATGACCAAGCTGCGAGCCGGGAAAGAAGCAAGCGCGTGATCGAAGACGAACGCAAGGAACTGGCCCAGCGTCTGGAACGACACAAGGCCCTGCTGACCAGCGAGCAGGAAGCGGCCATGCTGGAGCGGTTGAAACACTTGATTGGCCAGTACACGAGCCTGATGCAACAGATCATCCAGCAGATCGACGCCGGTCTCAAAGAACAGGCCTACACCCGGCTCAATGTCGAACTGGCGCCCCTGGGCAACCAACTGGACACGGCCCTGGAGGAACTGATCCAGTTCAACCAGCAAGGCGCCGACGGCGCCGCCGAGGATGCCGCCGCGCTCTATCAACGTTCGCTGTGGATCGTCGGCACCATCATCGTCGTCGCCCTGGCTTGCACCCTGCTACTGGCCTGGTTGCTGACCCGCAGCATCACCGCACCACTGGCCCAGGCCCTGGCAGTGGCCCGGACCATTGCCGCCGGCGATCTGAGCCAGAGCGTCAACGGCCAGGGCCGTGACGAACCGGCGCAACTGCTGACGGCCCTGGCCGGCATGCAGGACAACCTGCGCTCGACCATCCGCGGCATCGCCGAATCATCCCAGCAGTTGGCCTCGGCCGCCGAGGAAATGAGCTCGGTGATGGAACAGAGCACCCGCGGCCTGCAGTTGCAGAACGATGAAATCGAGCAGGCCGCCACCGCCGTCACGCAAATGAGCGCGGCGGTGGATGAGGTGGCCGGCAACGCGGTCTCCAGCGCCGAAGCCTCCCAAGCCTCGGACCAGGACAGCCGTCACGGCCATCAACAGGTCAGCCAGACCATTGCCTCGATCCAGCAACTGGTCAGCGAAGTGCTGGGTGCCTCGGAGCAGGCCCAGGGGTTGGCGTCCCAGGCCCAGGACATCAGCAAGGTGCTGGAGGTGATTCGGGCCATTGCCGGCCAGACCAACCTGCTGGCGCTGAATGCCGCGATCGAGGCAGCCCGAGCTGGCGAGGCCGGCCGTGGTTTCGCCGTGGTGGCCGACGAAGTGCGCTCCTTGGCCCAACGTACCCAGGACTCCACCGAAGAAATCGAACAGATGATCAGCCGCATCCAGCACGGTACCGACGCCACCGTCAGCGCCCTGCAAAGCAGCGCCGAACAGGCCGGGCAAACCCTGCAGCAAGCCAACGGCGCCGGCAGCGCGTTGGAGAAGATCACCGGGGCGATTTCACAGATCAGCCAGCGCAACCTGGTGATCGCCAGTGCCGCGGAGCAACAGGCCCTGGTGGCCCGGGATGTGGACCGCAGCCTGGTGAACATCCGCGATCTGTCGACCCAGACAGCTGCGGGCGCCACCCAGACCTCCGCCGCCAGTCAGGAATTGTCGCGCCTGGCAGTGGACCTTAATGGATTGGTGACACGATTTATCCTGTAGCGGGTGCGATAGGGTTTGCCATGCTCTCAGGCTCTGGGCAAGATCGCCGCCCTTCGATAAAGGAAATTGCCGTGAGACTTGTCGACCTCTTGCGCCTGTTGTCCCTGGCCGCCATCTGGGGCGCGAGCTTCTTGTTCATGCGCATCATCGCCCCGGTGCTGGGCAGCGTGCCCACGGCGTTCTTACGCGTGTCGATCGCCGCGCTCGGGCTCTTGGTCATGCTGGCGCTGATGCGGGTCGACTGGAATTTTCGCGGCAAGCTCAAGACCGTGCTGCTGCTCGGGGTCATCAACTCCGGCATACCGGCAACCATGTATTCGGTGGCCGCCCAGGTGCTGCCCGCCGGCTACTCGGCGATCTTCAATGCCACCACGCCCTTGATGGGGGTGTTGATCGGCGGGCTGTTCTTTCATGAGCGGCTGAGCCTGAGCAAGATCGCCGGCGTCTGCCTGGGCCTATTCGGCGTCGGCATCCTGACCCGCGCCGGGCCCGTGGCCTTCGACCATGACCTGCTGCTGGGTGCCCTGTCCTGCCTGATGGCCACCACCTGCTACGGCTTTGCCGGGTTCCTCGCCCGGCGCTGGCTGGATCAGGCTGGCGGCCTGGACAGCCGCCTCTCGGCCCTGGGCAGCATGCTCGGCGCCAGCCTGTTGCTGTTGCCGCTGTTCGCCTACAACGCCATCAGCCAGCCGCCCGCCAGCTGGGGTGGCTGGAGCGTGTGGCTGTCGTTGCTGGGGTTGGGGCTGGGCTGCACGGCTTTTGCCTATGTGCTGTATTTCCGCCTGCTCAGCGCCATCGGCCCGGTGCGGTCGATGACCGTGACCTTCATGATTCCGCCGTTCGGCGTGTTGTGGGGAGCCTTGCTGCTGGATGAGCCACTGTCCATGGCGCACCTGTATGGCGGTGCGCTGATTGGCGTGGCGCTGTGGCTGGTGCTGCGGCCCTCGGTAAAATCGGTGACCTGAAGCAGCGCCTGGTTCTGATCAGCCTGCGACTCGGTGTGCCGGAGCTCCGAGTCGCAACGCTGGCGGCGGCCTTATGGAACGCTCAGGGTAATCAGGTAGGTGCCGGAGGTTACCGCCTTGCCGGACTGATCGACGAACGCGTACTGCTGATCGTAGTAACGGCCCTGGGAGCCACTGTCGGCCAGGAGCTTGAGCTTGACCGCCGAACGATCCACCGCGCTGACACTGGCCCCGACGCGGGTCACATCAATCGCCCCTCCCCGTGAACCCTGAGGGCACTGGCGCAGACTCAAGCCGGTGCTGGCAGCGCTGGACGCGCAATTGGACTCGACAATACTGCCGGTAAAGCGGATGACTCCTTGCGCCACGGGAGCAGCGGCGAAGCAACTGCTCGACAGTCCCAAAAGCAAACCGAAAGCGGTTGAAGCGAACGTTACGTTCATACTGACTCTCCTTTGTTTAAGGACTGTGTCGTCAGTCTAGGCACCGGCTTTAGTTTTTAAGGTTTGTCTGATGGACGAATTTGGAATACCAACAAAAAAGTCCAAGCATCTGGTTATCAAAAGAACCTTGAGGGTTCGCTTCAGTCGCTCATTACGTGCACATGCAAGGTTTGAAATCAGACCTTTATTGACCGGCAAAGAACTCCACGACGATAGTGGCATCTAGCCACTATTCGTACTTATAGTCGATCATTAATTGAATCAATAATGCGCAAAAGCGACCGAGCATTGCGCTCGGCCGCGGGTCAGGGCAACCACCGAGGAGATCGTTGCCCGCAACTGTCAGGCGCTCTTACGGAACACGAAGACCAGGCCGACAATGATCAGGCCCATGCCCATCAGGCTCAGCCAGGCCAGACGGTTGCCGAAAAACACGAAGTCCATCAATGCGGTCACCGCCGGCACCAGATAGAACAGGCTGGTGACATTCACCAGGTTGCCCTGAGCAATCAACCGGTACAGCAGCAACGTGGCCAACACCGACACCACCAGCCCCATCCACAGCAGCGGAATCACGAAACCGACGCTGTGCTCGAAGTGAAACGGCTGGAACGGCACGAACAGGGCGCACAGCAACAGCCCCGCCAGGTATTGCACCGGCAGGGTGCCCAAGGGGTTGTCGGTGATGCGCTTCTGCATGATCGAACCGGCCGTCATGCTCACCAGAGCCAACAGGCCGCAGAGCATGCCGGAAACAGAAATCCCCGCCAGCCCAATGCCCTGGTACACCACCATGACCAACCCGGCGAGCCCCAGGCCGAGGCCGAACAAGCGGCTCCAGGAACGCTGGCGCTCCATCAGCACCACCGTCAGGATCGGCTGCACCCCCATGATGGTGGCCATGACGCCGGGGGTGACCTTCAGGTCCAGGGCCAGGATGTAGAAGATCTGGTAGGCCCCCAGCAGCACCAGCCCGGTGGCCATGGCAAAGCCCATGGCCCGGCGGCCCCGAGGCAGCCGCAGCTTGAGCAGGGGCATGAGCAGCACCAGGCCGATCAGGGCGAGGACAAAACGCAACAGCAGGAAGGCAAAGGGCGACGCGTGGGCCAGCCCCCATTTGGAGAAGATCGCGCCACTGCTCCAGAGCAGGACGAACAGGCTCGTGGAAGCCGCCGCAAGCGCGGACTTTTTGGAAATGAGCAACATGAATACCACCTGTAATCAGGCAAGAAGCCAATTCAGCCGAGGCTGAAGTTCAGTAGTGTTTGGTTCAGGCGGGCACAGGGAACAGCAGCGATGCCGATCAGCCCGAAAAGCCAACGCCCGGCGGTGATACGACTGCGTACACCGGCGTGCTACTGACAGGTGGGGGGTATTGACCGATCTGCACAGGCTGCTGATTCCCGCACGGCACGACGCCAGCGTTGACCGCTGAAAGCACTACCGCGTTGAGAGGGGAAAAAGCCATGTGCCGATGGTTCTCGAAGAGGAAGAACGTGAGTAGCAGGACTCACAGGGCGCTGACTATAACCAGCGCCCGAGATGGGTTGCAAGATTTATCCGAACAGCCACTTCCACAGCAGCACCAGCACCAGCACCGCCAGCACCGGACGCAGAATGCGGTAGAGCTTGGGGTTGCGGCGCTTCCACTGCTTGACCACGCCACTGAAGCTGTCGCTGAAACGCTTGCTCCAGGCATAGGCCTGGTTGATCCCGCCGACGCGCTCGTCATCGAGGTTCTGCGGCGCGGTGGCACGTCCCAACTGGGCGCTGACCCAACGGTTGATGCGGGTCATCAGCGGGCTGCTCAACGGCCGTTCGATGTCGCAGAACAGGATCACCCGGGTGGTTTCGGTTTCGTTCTTCACCCAGTGCACATAGGTTTCATCGAACATCACGTCTTCACCGTCGCGCCAGGCGTATTCCTCGCCATCGACGAAAATCCGGCAGGCATCGGAGTTGGGGGTCGACAGGCCCAGGTGATAGCGCAGGGAACCGGCAAAGGGATCACGGTGCGGGTTGAGGTGGCTGCCACCGGGCAGCAGGGCGAACATCGCGCCCTTGACGTTGGGAATCGCGCTCACCAGCTCCACGGTCTTGGGGCACAGAGCGGCGGCCGAAGGCAGTGGCTTGTCGTACCACTTGAGGTAGAAGCGCTTCCAGCCTTTCTTGAAGAAGGAGCCGAAGCCGGCATCGTTGTTCTTCTCCGCCGCCCGGATATAGCCCTCGTCGAACAAGTGCATGGCCTCTTCGCGGATCACTTGCCAGTTGTCCCGCAGGATATCCAGCTCGGGGAACTTGCTGCGGTCCAGGTAAGGCTTGGAAGGCACCCCGGAGAACAGGTACATCAGGGCGTTATAGGGGGCGAACAGCGCCGAATGGTTGACGAACTGGCGCAGTACCGGCAGACGCGCCTTGCCGCGCAGATGCACGTAAAGGATGCTGCCGACGAACAGCGACAACACCGCGAACTTGGCGGCAAAGGAAAAGCTCATGCAACGACTCCTTGGAAATAGGCACCTGTGGGGGGAGTGTTCACCCGACCTGGCAGCCGGCAATGATAAACACTCCTGAACCCTGGAAAAACCCGCACGACTCAACATTCAGTGTTAACGGTCGTGCAACAAAGGCGCTTAAGTAGCACAAGCGGCCAGGCCCTTGCCTGATGTGGATCAGCATTCGCAGGCTCGCCGGCGAATGCCTGGGGGGCGTTACTGCTGGTTTTCCTGCTCGGTGAACAGGTCGCTGAACAGCATGCTCGACAGATAGCGCTCGCCGGAGTCCGGCAGGATCACCACGATGGTCTTGCCCTGCATTTCCGGGGTTTGGGCCAGGCGTACCGCCACCGCCATGGCCGCACCGCAGGAAATCCCGCAGAGAATCCCCTCTTCCTGCATCAGGCGCAGGGCCATGGCCTTGGACTCCTCATCGGTCACCAGTTCCACCCGGTCGACCATGGCCAGGTCGAGGTTCTTCGGCACGAAACCGGCGCCGATGCCCTGGATCTTGTGGGGGCTGGGCTTGATCTCGGCACCGGCGAGCTGCTGGCTGATCACCGGCGACGTCGCCGGCTCCACCGCCACCGACAGGATCGGTTTGCCCTGGGTCTTCTTGATGTAGCGCGACACGCCGCTGATGGTGCCGCCGGTGCCGACCCCGGCCACCAGCACGTCCACGGCGCCGTCGGTGTCGTTCCAGATTTCCGGACCGGTGGTTTTCTCGTGGATCGCCGGGTTGGCCGGGTTATCGAACTGCTGTGGCATGAAGTACTTGGACGGATCGCTGGCCAGGATTTCGGCGGCCTTTTCAATCGCTCCCTTCATGCCCTTGGCCGGCTCGGTCAGCACCAGCTCCGCGCCCAGGGCCTTGAGCACCTTGCGCCGCTCGATGCTCATGGACGCCGGCATGGTCAACATCAGTTTGTAGCCACGAGCCGCTGCAACGAAGGCCAGGCCGATCCCAGTGTTGCCCGAGGTGGGCTCGACGATGGTCATGCCCGGCTTGAGCTTGCCGCTGCTTTCGGCGTCCCAGATCATGTTGGCGCCGATCCGGCACTTCACCGAGTAGCCCGGGTTGCGCCCTTCGATCTTGGCCAGGATGGTCACCCCGCGCGGGGCGATGCGGTTGATCTGCACCAAGGGGGTATTACCGATGGAATGGGCGTTGTCAGCAAAAATTCGGCTCATGGCTGGGTCCTTATGCAGCAGTGAAGAAGTGCTCAAGGGTATGCCTGGCGCCCTTGAGCGTCCAGTCGCGCCGCAGGAGCTGCAGGCCACCCGCGAGCGGCACCGGCACAGACTGACCAAGTCACCCGGTGACGCTCCATTCAGAGACTGAATGGGGCGTCTACGTTCACAGTCGACCGGACTGCGCGTTATAGTCGCGCCATCACTCCCCATTCAATCGACCTGCCCCGGGCAGCTCGCCGTCACCGTTCGAGGAATTGCAGATGAAGTTCGAAGGCACCAGCGCATACGTCGCCACCGATGACCTGAAGCTGGCAGTCAACGCCGCCATCACCCTGGAGCGTCCGCTGCTGGTCAAGGGCGAACCCGGCACCGGCAAGACCATGCTCGCCGAGCAACTGGCCGAATCCTTCGGCGCCAAGCTGATCACCTGGCACATCAAGTCCACCACCAAGGCCCACCAGGGCCTGTACGAGTACGACGCGGTCAGCCGCCTGCGCGACTCGCAGCTGGGGGTGGACAAGGTCCACGACATCCGCAACTACCTGAAGAAGGGCAAGCTCTGGGAGGCCTTCGAATCCGAGGAGCGGGTGATCCTGCTGATCGACGAGATCGACAAGGCCGACATCGAGTTCCCCAACGACCTCTTGCAAGAGCTCGACAAGATGGAGTTCTACGTCTACGAGATCGACGAAACCATCAAGGCCAAGCAGCGGCCGATCATCATCATTACCTCCAACAACGAGAAGGAACTGCCGGACGCCTTCCTGCGTCGCTGCTTCTTCCACTACATCGCCTTCCCCGACCGCGCCACCCTGCAGAAGATCGTCGACGTGCATTACCCGGACATCAAGAAGGACCTGGTCAGCGAGGCCCTGGACGTGTTCTTCGACGTGCGCAAGGTGCCGGGCCTGAAGAAGAAGCCTTCGACCTCGGAACTGGTGGACTGGCTCAAGCTGCTGATGGCCGACAACATCGGCGAAGCGGTGCTGCGCGAGCGCGACCCGACCAAGGCCATTCCGCCCCTGGCCGGCGCCCTGGTGAAGAACGAGCAGGATGTGCAGTTGCTGGAACGCCTGGCGTTCATGAGCCGTCGCGGTAGTCGTTAAGAGGCTGATGCCATGCTGCTCAACCTGTTCAATGAAATGCGCGCGGCCAAGGTCCCGGTGTCGGTGCGCGAACTGCTGGACCTGATCAACGCGCTCAAGCAGCGCGTGACCTTCGCCGACATGGACGAGTTCTACTACCTCGCCCGGGCGATCCTGGTGAAGGACGAACGGCATTTCGACAAGTTCGACCGAGCCTTCGGCGCCTACTTCAACGGCCTGGAAAAGCTCGACGAGCACTTGCAGGCGCTGATCCCCGAGGATTGGCTGCGCAAGGAGTTCGAGCGCTCGCTGACGGATGAGGAACGGGCGCAGATCCAGTCCCTGGGCGGCCTGGACAAGCTCATCGAAGAGTTCAAGAAGCGCCTGGAAGAACAGAAGGAACGCCACGCCGGCGGCAACAAATGGATCGGCACCGGCGGCACCAGCCCCTTCGGCTCCGGCGGCTTCAACCCGGAAGGCATCCGTGTCGGCGACGCCGGCAAGCGCCAGGGCAAGGCGGTGAAAGTCTGGGACCAGCGCGAGTACAAGAACCTCGACGATTCGGTGGAACTGGGCACCCGCAACATCAAGGTGGCCCTGCGCCGGCTGCGCAAGTTCGCCCGCCAGGGCGCCGCGGACGAGCTGGACATCGACGGCACCATCGACCACACCGCCCGCGACGCTGGCCTGCTGAACATCCAGATGCGCCCGGAACGGCGCAACAACATCAAGCTGCTGTTGCTGTTCGACATCGGCGGCTCCATGGATGCCCACGTGAAGATCTGCGAGGAACTGTTCTCGGCCTGCAAGACCGAGTTCAAGCACCTGGAGTACTACTACTTCCACAACTTCATCTATGAGTCGGTGTGGAAGAACAACCTGCGCCGCGGCTCGGAACGCACCTCGACCCAGGACCTGCTGCACAAGTACGGCGCCGACTACAAGGTGATCTTCGTCGGTGATGCCGCCATGGCCCCGTACGAAATCACCCAGGCCGGCGGCAGCGTCGAACACTGGAACGAAGAAGCCGGTTATGTGTGGATGCAGCGCTTCATGGAAAAGTACAAGAAGCTCATCTGGATCAACCCCTACCCGAAGGACACCTGGGGCTACACCGCCTCGACCAACATCGTTCGCGAGCTGATCGAAGACCAGATGTACCCGCTGACCCTGCGCGGCCTGGAAGAAGGCATGCGCTTTCTGTCCAAGTAAGCCGGTTCGCCGGCAAGCCGGCTCCTACAAGACGCTGTAGGAGCCAGCTTGCTGGCGAAGCCCTTCAGACACTCACCCATACCTGCGCAGGAACGCCACCTGCTGCCGATGTGCAGTCTCCTGCACCACCGGAGCAAGGCGCACCTCGCTGCCCGGCAGACACTGCGCCAGCCGTGCCAGGGACAAGGGCGTCAACGCCCCCAATCGCGGATAGCCACCAATGGTCTGCCGGTCATTGAGCAGGATGATCGGCTGACCATCCGGTGGCACCTGGATCGCCCCCAGGGGAATACCCTCGGAAATCATCGGCCGGCCCTGATACTGCAACGACGGCCCGAGCAGGCGCGCGCCCATGCGATCGGCACGGCTGTCCAGGGTCCAGGTGCTGTTGAAGGCATCAAACAGGCTCAGGCCGCTGAACTGGCCGATCTGCGCGCCGAGGATCACCTCCAGCGGCGCAACGGATTGCCAATCCGGCAACTGCGCAGCCGACAGACTCTTGAGCGCCCCGCCGGTGCCCGAATAGCCCAGCACCCCACCCTCGCTCAGCGCCCGACCGTAACCGTCGAGCCCGCCCAGGGCCTCGCGCTGCACACTGGCGCAACTGCCCAGGACCTTGGGCGCGTCAAAACCGCCCGGCGCCGCCAGATAGGCCCGGGCACCAAGGAAGGGCTGGGTAAAGCGCAGGCGCTGGCCCTTTTGCAGGATGAAACTGCGCCCCGGGCTCAAGGGACGTTCATCGACATAAGCCCCAAGATCAGCACCGGCCAGGGCCAGCAGGCAATAGTCCTCGGCCAGCAGGGTAAAGCCGCCCAGGGTGATTTCCACCACCGGCGCATCCAGGGCATTGCCCAGCAGCCAGTTGGCCCAGGACATCGACACCCAATCCAGCGCCCCGCCCTGGGTCACGCCCAAATGGCGCACGCCAAAACGCCCGGTATCCTGCAGCAGGCACAGCGGGGTGCTGGCCTCGATCGTCAAACGGCTCATGCCGGCTCCTCCAACGGCGTGTCATCGCCTCCCAGGCGCAGGAACTCGCTGCGGTCCACCGCGGCAAAGCGCACCCGGTCCCCCGGTTGCATCAGGCTGTAGCCGTCGCGCTCGCGGTCGAACAGCCGGCTCGGAGTGCGCCCGATCAGGTTCCAGCCACCCGGCGATACCACTGGATAGGCCGCGGTCTGCCGCTCGGCAATCCCCACACTGCCCGCCGCCACGCGCTTGCGCGGGGTGTTCAGCCGCGGCGCCGCCAGCACCTCTTCCACCAGCCCCATGAAGGCGAATCCGGGCGCGAAACCCAGGGCAAACACCTGATATTCACGCTGGCTGTGACGCTGGATCACCTCGGCCACCGACAACCCGCTGCGGCGGGACAACAGCGCCAGTTCCGGCCCGACACTGAGGTCGTACCACACCGGCAGCACATGCTCGCGCCCGGCCTGGGTGGCGCCGGGCTTGAGATCGGTCAAGGCGACCTCGATCCGCTGCCGGGCCTCGGACGGGCTCAGGGCCAGCAGGTCGTAGTGCACCATCAGCGTGGTATAGGACGGCACCAGATCGACCAGAGATTCGCCAAAGGCCTGCCGCAACCCTTCGGCGGCGGCCAGCATCCAGGGCATGTTGTCCTCGGCGATCACCTCGAACAGCCGCACCATCAGGCAATCGATGGCGACTACTTCAACCTGTGGCTTCATAGGCCGGACTGCTGGTTCAGGGCCTGGCGAATGCGCTGCACCGCGGCCACCGAACTGGCGTTGTCGCCGTGCACGCACAGGGTGTCGGCCTGCAACAGCAAGGCGCTGCCGTCGCTGGCGGTCAGGGGCTCGCCCCGGGCGATGGTCAGGGCCTGGTCGATGATGGTGGCCGAGTCGTGGTGCACCGCCCCCGGCAGTTGCCGCGACACCAGGTGCCCGGCGTTGTCGTAGGCGCGATCGGCAAAGGCCTCGAACCACAGGGTCACGCCGTATTCGTCGCCCAGGGCCCGGGCCGCGCTGTTGTCGCGGGTGGCCATGAGCATCAATGGCAATTGCGGATCGTAAGCCGCCACCGCCTGGATCACCGCGCGCAACTGGGCCGGCTTGGCCATCATGTCGTTGTACATCGCGCCATGGGGTTTGACATAGCTGACCCGCGCGCCCTGGGCCCGGCAGATGCCGTCCAGCGCGCCGATCTGATAGTGCAGCAGGTCGCGGATTTCCTCGGGCGAATAGCTCATGGAGCGGCGGCCGAAACCGGCCAGGTCCTGATAGGCCGGATGGGCGCCGATTCGCACGCCATTGGCCAGGGCCAGGGCCACGGTCTTGCGCATGATGCCCGGATCGCCGGCATGGAAGCCGCAGGCAATGTTGGCGCAGTCGATAAAGGGCATCACCTCGGCATCCAGGCCCAAGGTCCAGTTGCCAAAGCTTTCGCCGATGTCGCAATTCAATAACAGGCGGCTCATGGTCAGTGCTCCTGTGGTTCTTGTTGTAGATCAGCTGCAGGGCTGTCGCACAATGCCCGCGCAGATTATCAGTTAGCGCGCCTCAAGTTCCTTGCCGCGGGTTTCCGGCAGGCTCAGGGCCGCCAGCACCACCACGCCGTAGGACACCGCGGCAAAGCTGCCAATGGCCAGGCTCAGAGGCACATGCTGGCTGAGCAGGCCGATCAGCAGCGGAAACAGTGCCGCCAGCGCCCGGCCGCTGTTGTAGCAGAAGCCCTGGCCGGAACCGCGGATGCGCGTGGGAAACAGCTCGGTGAGGAACGCCCCCATGCCGCTGAAGATCCCCGAGGCGAAGAAACCCAGGGGAAAGCCCAACCAGAGCATCACGGCATTGCTCACCGGCATCTGTGTATAAAGCAGGACGATGGTGAAAGACCCTGCGGCGAACAGCACGAAGTTCTTCTTGCGCCCGAGAATGTCGGTCAGGTAGGCGCTGATCACATAACCCACATAGGAGCCGGCAATCACCATGGCCAGGTAGCCGCCGGTGCTCAACACGCTCAGGCCGCGCTCGGTCTTGAGGAAGGTCGGCAGCCAGAAGGTGATGGCGTAGTAGCCGCCCTGGGCCCCTGCCGCCAGCAAGGACGCACGCAGGGTGGTGCTGAGAATCCCCGGGGCGAAGATCTCGTAGAACCGCGCCGGATTGCTTGGCACTTCACGGGCGCGGGTTTCCCGGTAGACCTCGGGATCCTTGACCAGGCGACGGACGAAAATCACGAAGATCGCCGGCAGGATGCCCAGCATAAACAGGCCACGCCAGGCATCTTCCGGCGGCAGCAGGGAGAACAGCAGCGCATACAGCAGCGCCGTCAGTCCCCAGCCCAGGGCCCAGCCGGATTGCACCATGCCCACCGCCTTGCCACGGTTCTTGGCGCGGATCACCTCACCAATCAGGACCGCCCCGGCGGTCCACTCGCCGCCGAAACCGAAGCCCATCAGGGTCCGGGCAATCAGCAATTGTTCGTAGTTCTGCGCAAGGCCACACAGAAAGGTAAAGAATGCGAACCACAGCACGGTCAATTGCAGGGTGCGGACCCGGCCGATGCGGTCGGACAGAATCCCGGCGATCCAGCCTCCCAGGGCGGAGGCCAGCAAGGTACTGGTATGGATCAGGCCGGCCTCGGCGGAAGTAATGCCCCACAACGCGATCAGGGTCGGGATCACGAAACTGAGCATCTGGGTGTCCATGCCATCCAGGCCATAACCGATCTTGCAACTCCAGAAGGTGCGGCGCTCCTGCTGGTTGATGTCGCGGTACCAGTCAAACGGACCGGCGCGGCGCGGGGCCTTGGCGGCCAGGGTTTCGGGCGCACTCATGGCGATCTCCAGGGTGATTTATTGGTGTTGTTCTGGGCCCAGACGACGCATATCGTGGGTTGGCGCATTCTTCGACTCGGACGCCCGGCGCGTCCAACTAATAAAAACCGCCCCAAGGCATAAGAAAAGTTGATCCCATGAATCTCAAATTTCTCGAAACCTTCGTCTGGGTGGCGCGGCTCAAGAGCTTCAGCCTCACCGCGGAAAAACTCTTCACCACCCAGGCAGCGATCTCCAGCCGCATCGCGGTGCTGGAAGGCGAACTGGGGGTCAAGCTGTTCCTGCGGGACTCGCGGGGCGTCAGCCTGACCCCGCAAGGGCTCAAGGTGCTGGAGCACGCCGAGCAGATGCTCGACACCCTGCACCTGCTGAAACAGTCCATCGAGGCGCCGTCGAGCAAGGTCGGACGAATTCGCATCGGGGTCATGGACACGGTGATCCACACCTGGCTCAGCCCCCTGGTGACGGAAATGATGGACCACTACCCGCAAGTGGAAATCGAGCTGGTGGCCGACACCTCGCTGAATCTGTGCGACCAGCTGCAAAAAGGCTTTCTCGACCTGGTGCTGCAGACCGACCTGCTGCGCCAGGAAAGCATCCGCAGCCTGGAAGTGGCCAGCCACCCGGTGGGCTGGATCGCCGCCAGCAATTCGATCTACAACCGTGACTACGCCAGCCTTGCGGAACTCGCCCAGGAGCGGATCATCACCTACTCGAAGAACTCCCTGCCCCACCAGCAAGTGCTGAGCCTGATGCAGGCCAACGGGGTGCTGGCGCCACGGCTCAATTGCGTGAACTCGGTATCGGCCATCACCCGCCTGCTGCGCGACGGCTTCGGCATTGGCGCTTTGCCGCCGGTGCTGGTGCGCGAGGAACTGGCCCGCGGCGAACTGACCCTGCTGGCCATCGACCAGCGCCCGCCCAACCTGCAGGTGGTGGTGTCGTGGCGGGTCGGCGTGGAATTGGTGGAGGACATCGTGCAGCTGTGCCAGCGCGTGGTGCAGCGCTATGGGCAGAAGGTCGGCGAGGATTACCTGGTGCTGATCGCCCCCCAGTAAACATCGCCCTCCCCCTCGTAGGAGCTGGCTTGCCAGCGAAAGCGATCTGCAGCCAGGCGCAGGACCTGCGGGCGCCTTCGCCGGCAAGCCGGCTCCTGCAGGGGTCAGAGGCCCTTGAGATCGCGTTCTTCGATGGGCCGGCTCTGGCGCAAGCGCCGGCCACCCAGGACCACCCAATCGATCAGGCGGTACAGGCACTCAAGGCCAAAGGACAGCAGCATGGCGCCGCTCATGCCCCAGATCATCGCTTCCGGGGTCAACAGGATCTGGTAGCTGTAGCCGTCCCAGGTTTCCTTGCGGATCTGCGGATCGGCCGCCAGGGCCACTTGCAGCAGGCGGATGTACCAGGGGCCTTGCATGGCCTGGTATTGCTTGTCCAGGGCCAGCTGGCGCTGCAGCAAGCCGCTCAGGCTATCGGCATCGCTGCGGAACACCGGGTCTTCGCTGGCCCGGTAGTGAGCCACCAGTGCATTCAGGTCGCCCTTGAAGAACTGCTGCGCGGTGCCCTGGAAGCCCCGCAAGCTGTTCTGCGACTCAATCAAGTGGGCTTCCACGCGTTTGGCGTAGTCGCTGATGAAACCCGGCACTTGCACACCGACCAGCAGGCCGGCGGCGAACAACACCAGCCGCAGATAACTGAGCAACATAGAGATGTCCTTATTCGGTCTGGCCGTGGCTGACGCATTCACCGCGCCGCCACAGGCTCCATTGGCCCGGCTGATAGCGGGTCCAGGTTTCATTTTCGGTCAGCGGTTCGGTGGCGATTACCGTCACTACGTCGTTGGGCGTGGTTTCGGCCTGGAAGTCGACGATCACATCGACATCCTTGAGCCGGGCCGGGCCGAACGGCGCGCGCCGGGTGATCTGCGCCAGCTTGGTGGAGCAGAAGCAGAACAGCCAGTCACCGTCACTGAGCAGCCCGTTGAACACGCCTTTGCTGCGGTATTCGCTGCAGGCCCGGATCAGGATCGGCAGCAGTTGCTCGATCTCCACCGGCTCGGGAAAGGCTTCGCGTACCCGGTTGAGCAAGTCGCAGAACGCCGCCTCGCTGTCGGTGTCCCCCACCGGGCGATAGAAGCTGGCCTGGGGCTGGAAGTCCGCCAACTGGCCGTTATGGGCAAAGCACCAGTTGCGGCCCCAGAGTTCGCGGACAAAGGGATGGGTATTGGCCAGGCAGACCTTGCCGACGTTGGCCTGGCGAATGTGACCGATCACCACTTCGCTCTTGATCGGGTAGCGCTGCACCAGATTGGCCACTTCCGACTCGCAGCTGGCCGCCGGGTCCTGGAACAGGCGCAGGCCACGGCCTTCGTAGAAGGCGATGCCCCAACCGTCGCGGTGGGGGCCGGTGCGGCCACCGCGCTGCATCAGCCCGGTAAAGCTGAAGACGATATCGGTCGGTACATTGGCGCTCATGCCCAATAACTCACACATGCTCGGACTCTCGCTTGAATGCCGGGGCCAGGTTACAGACGCGGCTCGACCCGCGTATTCAGGGGAGTGCCCGCGGCAGGCCGACCATAACGGTCGTTGCCGGCAGCGCCAAAGGGCTGGTCATCCTCGATTTCGGCGGCCTTGGCCGCGGCTTTCGCCGCTTCGTTACGCTCGCGGCGCTCCCTGGCGGCGCGCTCGATGGGCCAGCGGATCAGCACGAACAGCAGGTACACGCCAAAGGCGATCATGCCGTACATGAACAGGTCGGATACCGCGCGCCAGGCGTTGTTGCCCACCTTGAAGGCGATGTCCAGGGCCGTGATGGCAATGGCCGGGGCAAATTTATCCTTGACCGAGTCGATGATGGTGGGGCTGAACAACAGCACCGCCATCAGCACACGCAGCGGCTCGCGCAGCCAGCGCCACATCCAGCGGGTCAGGCGCATCCACACCAGCAGGCAGCCCAAGGCGGCGAAGGCATAGAGCCCCCAGGCGATCAGATAGTCGTTCTCGGTCATGGTGTCCATGGCAAGGCAGGCAAAGAGGCGCTTATGATAACGACTTTTCCCGTGTCAGGCTGCAACGCCGTCTGCCCAGCCCTCATTTGTCATCGCCCGAGAGCCCACCATGCCCTTAACCGCCAACGACAGCAGTGCCCCGATTGCCCACAAGGCCGCCGGCGCTGACCCGTATGCCTGGCTGCAGGAACGCGACACCGACGCGGTGCTCGATTACCTGAAGGCTGAAAACAGCTACCTCGACGCCCAGCTGGCGCACCAGGCGCCGCTGCGCGAGACGCTGTTCCAGGAGATCAAGGGCCGGATCCTCGAAACCGACCTGTCCCTGCCCTCGCCCTGGGGCCCGTACCTGTATTACACCCGCACCACCGCCGGTGACGAATACCCTCGCCACTACCGCTGCCCGCGTCCGACGGATGACAGCCTGACGGTGGACGAAAGCCGCGAACAGCTGTTGCTGGACCCCAACGCCCTGGCCAACGGCGGATTCTTCTCCCTCGGTGCCTTCAGCATCAGCCCCGACCATCAGCGCCTGGCCTACAGCCTCGATACCACCGGCGAGGAAATCTACACCCTGTTCGTCAAGGAACTGGCCAACGGCAAGGTCAGCGAGCTGTCCTTCGACAACTGCGACGGCAGCATGACCTGGGCCAACGACAGCCTGACCCTGTTCTTCGGCGAGTTGGACGACACTCACCGCCCGCACAAACTGCTGCGCTACCGCCTGGACGGCACGGCCGCCGAGGAAGTGTTCCACGAGCCGGACGGGCGCTTCTTCCTGCACTGCTACCGCTCAAGCTCCGAACGCCAGTTGCTGCTGTCCCTGGGCAGCAAGACCACCGGCGAAACCTGGGTCCTGGACGCCGCACGGCCCGAGCAGCCCTTTACCTGCATGGCGCCCCGGGTCGAAGGCCATGAATACGATGTCGACCATGGCCAGCTCGACGGCCAGTGGACCTGGTTCATCCGCAGCAACCGCGAAGGCATCAACTTCGCCCTCTACCAGGCAGCAGACACCGGCGCGATCCCCGAGCAAAGCGACTGGCAACGGCTGGTGCCGCACAACCCCGAGGTGATGCTCGACGGCGTGACCCTCAACGCCGGCGCCATGACCCTGAGCCTGCGCGAAGGCGGCCTGCCGATCATCGAAGTGCACCCGCAAGGCCTGCCCGCCTATCGTGTGCAACTGCCGGATGCGGCCTACAGCCTGCACGTGCACAACAGCCTGGAGTTTTCCAGCTCGCGCATCCGCCTGCGCTACGAGGCGCTCAATCGCCCGGCCCAAGTGCGTCAGTTGCAACTGGCCGACGGCCAGCAGCAGGTATTGAAGGAAACCCCGGTACTGGGCCCGTTCGACCCTGATGCCTACGTCAGCCAGCGCCTCTGGGCCACCGCCGCCGACGGCACCCAGGTGCCCATCAGCCTGGTGGTCAAGCGCGAATGCCTGGGCCAGCCGACGCCCCTGTACCTGTACGGCTACGGCGCCTATGGCGAGAGCCTCGACCCCTGGTTCTCCCACGCGCGCCTGAGCCTGCTCGATCGCGGCGTGGCCTTTGCCATCGCCCACGTGCGCGGCGGCGGCGAGCTGGGGGAAGCCTGGTACCGCGCCGGCAAGCAGGAACACAAGCAGAACACCTTCGGCGACTTCATCGCCTGCGCCGAACACTTGATCGCCCAGGGCCTGACCAGCGCCCAGCAGTTGGCCATCAGCGGCGGCAGCGCCGGCGGCCTGCTGATCGGCGCGGTGCTCAACCAGCGCCCCGAGCTGTTCCGGGTGGCCATCGCCGAAGTGCCCTTCGTCGATGTACTCAACACCATGCTCGATCCGGAGCTGCCACTGACCGTCACCGAATACGACGAATGGGGCAACCCCGAGGAGCCGCAAGTCCATGAGCGGATCAAGGCCTACGCGCCCTACGAGAACGTCCGCGCCCAGGCCTACCCGGCCACTCTGGTGATCGCCGGCTACAACGACAGTCGCGTGCAGTACTGGGAAGCGGCCAAATGGGTGGCCAAACTGCGGGCCACCAAGACCGACGACAACCCGCTGCTGCTCAAGACCGAACTCGGCGCCGGGCATGGCGGCATGAGCGGCCGTTACCAGGGATTACGTGACGTAGCCCTCGAATATGCCTTCGTCCTGAACATTCTGGGCCTGGGCTGAGGAACTCTCGGCGGCGCTCCTGTCTTAACCCAGGATCGCCGCCGGCAAACGCCGGACCGGGCCTGCGCCCGTGCAACAGACACAAGAAAAAGACCCTGATCCCATGTCCGAACCCACCTTACTGAACAACGAGATCCGCGACTGGCTGATGGACTGCGGCCTGTTCGACCAACTGCTGCCCGCCGACTTCAACGCTGCGGCGGGCTACTTCAGCATCAGCAGCATCGCCCAGGGCCAGGCGGTTTTTCGCGAAGGCGATGCCGGCAGCTTCATGTGCATCATCCACAGCGGCCAGGTAGCCGTGCAAAAGAGCACCCAGGACGGCCAGCCCCTGACCATCGCCACTCTGCGCAGCGGTCGGGCCTTTGGCGAGATGGCGGTGCTCGATGGCGAGCGACGCTCGGCCACTTGCGTGGCGGCCAGTGATTGCCAATTGCTCAACCTGGGCAAGGACTCCCTAGAAAAGATGCTCAACGAGGCACCGAAGATCGCCGCCAAGATCATCCGCGCCCTGGCCGTGTCGCTGTCCAAGCGCCTGCGCATGGCCGACGGCCAGTTGCTCGCGCAGCAGTACTGACCCCCCGTGGCGAGGGAGCTTGCTCCCGCTGGGTGGCATAGCCACCCCAATGGCCGCTACTCGTTTTCAACCCTTGCAACCTGGGCTCAGGTGTTGCGGCCGCTGCGCGGCCGAGCGGGAGCAAGCTCCCTCGCCACACCAGCCTGCTACAACCATCAGCCCTGCGTCTTGGCCTTGTTGTCGTTCTGCTCCAGCCCCGGCAGGGTCTGGTCCTTGGGTGGCTTGGGCATGTCGATCGGCGGCAGCAGGGGCGCGCTGCCACTGCTGCCGGCTTTGGGCGTGCTGGGCGGGGTCACTTGCGGATAAGGCGTGGGCGTTGCGGTGCCCGGGGCGCCGAGGTTGGGCGTTGGGGTCACCACCGGGGCGCTTTGCGGCTCGTCGGCCAGGGCCGGGCCAACACTCAGCGCCAGGGCGGCGGTCAGGGCGAGCGCCGCTTGGGCAATCACCGTTAGAATAGTGCGCTTCATCAATGGCTCCATTGCTATTGTCTGGCGTCAGGCTACTCCCAACCGGGAGCTTTTGCCTTCCTCAATGAGATCTCCATGAAACGTTTCGTACTGCTGGACACCACTGCGATTCCCGACAACGGCGGTGCCTTGTGCCTGTTCGAATACGGTGAGGATTTCGTCATCAAGATCCAGGGCGGCGACGGCGGCCAGTTGATGAACACCCGCATGCACGGCTCCGAGGACGCCCTGGCGCAGATCCCTTGCAGCAAGGTCGCCGGGCGTGCGAACTCGCGGGTGCTGATCGGCGGTCTGGGCATGGGCTTCACCCTGGCCGCGGCCCTCAAGCACCTGGGCCAGAGTGCCGAGGTGGTGGTCGCCGAACTGGTGCCCGGGGTGGTGGAATGGAACCGTGGCCCGCTCGGGGAAAAATCCGGTCGGCCGCTGCTGGACCCGCGCACGGTGATCCGCCTGGAGGACGTGGCCAAGGTCCTGCAAGCCGAACCCCAGGGCTTCGACGCGATCATGCTCGACGTCGACAACGGCCCCGAAGGCCTGACCCAGAAAGCCAACAGCTGGCTCTACTCCAGCGCCGGCCTGGCGGCTTGCGCCAGGGCCCTGCGGCCCAAGGGGGTGCTCGCGGTGTGGTCGGCCAGCGCCGACCAGAAGTTCTCCGAGCGCCTGCGCAAGGCCGGCTTCAAGGCCGAGGAAGTGCAGGTGTACGCCCACGGCAATCGTGGCACCCGGCACACCATCTGGATTGCCGAGAAGCTCAAGGCCTGAGCTAAACTTTGTCCATTACCGTCATTAGTCCTTCTACAAAGGTGAACCCATGAGTTCGTCCACTCCCCCGTCCAACACCGCCAAGCTGGACCGTATCCTTGCCGACGCCCAGCGCGACCGGGAAATGGGCTACCGCGACAAGGCGCTGAAGATGTACCCCCACGTCTGTGGCCGCTGCGCCCGGGAATTCTCCGGCAAGCGCCTGAGCGAGCTGACCGTGCACCACCGCGATCACAACCACGACAACAACCCCCAGGACGGCTCCAACTGGGAGCTGTTGTGCCTGTACTGCCACGACAACGAGCACTCGCGCTACACCGACCAGCAGTACTTCGGCGAAGGCTCGCTGAGTACGCCGAAAGTCGCCAAGGCGACCCACAACCCATTCGCCGCCCTGGCTGGGTTGATGAAGAAAGACAGCGAGTAACCCCTTCGCCGGCCAGCCCGCTCCCGCAGCAGCGGGCTGGCCCGCGAACCGCCGAACACCCCGCCACACCCCGCCCAATCCCCGTATAATCGCGCTCTTTTCCCCCAAGGCTCCCTGCTCGTGGCAAACAAAAGGTACAGCTGCATCGGTTTGTATAACCCCAAGTCGCCGGAGAACGTTGGTTCGGTGATGCGTGCCGCCGGCTGCTATGGCGTCGCCTCGGTGTTCTACACCGGCAAGCGTTATGAGCGTGCCCGCGACTTCGTCACCGACACCAAGAAAGTCCACCAGGACATTCCCCTGATCGGCATCGACGACCTGAAGAAAATCCTCCCCCTGGGCTGCATCCCGGTGGCCGTGGAACTGGTGGAAGGCGCCCGCCCGCTGCCGGAATACACCCACCCGGATCGCGCGCTGTACATCTTCGGCCCGGAAGACGGTTCCCTCGACAAGGAGATCCGCGACTGGTGCGAGGACGTGGTCTATATCCCCACCACCGGCTGCATGAACCTGGCCGCCACGGTCAACGTGGTGCTCTACGACCGCCTGGCCAAAGGCAACAACACCCGCTCCGGGCCCAAGTTCTGAAGACACGCCGGACAACTGGCGGGAACCCCCGTGCCCCAGGTGCAGTCAGCTGCATACCCTTAGGTCCATTGGAGACAGATCATGAGCGAGCGCAAACAACTGCAAACCATCAAGCCGGCCCCGCTTCAAGCACAGCAGAACGTCCAGGGTTGGGAACGCATCGGCTCCCTGGCCGGTGGCGTGGTGATGCTGGGCAAGGGCCTGCGCCGTGGCGGCGTGTTCGGCCTGATCCAGGTGGCCATTGGCGGCGTCGCCCTGGCACGGGGCATCACCGGGCACAGCTCGGCCAAGAGCCTGCTGGAAAAAGGCCGCCAGGACCTGCATCAGGTGCGCGGCAAGATCGAACGCGCCGGTGAAGAACTGCGCAACTTGAAGGCCAACGCCGAAGCGGCAGGCCGCAACGCCAACGCCGCCAGCCATGATGAAACGAAGGTGCCCAAGGCCTGATCCCGGGGCGTCCCGATGGACGCCTCAAGCGATTGGTCGGCGCCGGGGCATTACTGCTGGCTAGTGCAGCAGGCTGGTGTCGAGAACCTTGGATGACTCGCCCAGCACGCTTTCACTGAGCTGGATGAACTCATCGGTGCTGACGCTCTGCAGGCGCATCGCCCCTTGCAGCACATCGTCCAGTGAGCGCTTGTTGCGGGTCTTGAGGCGGATTTCCCGGTCCAGCTCCTGCAACAGCAACACCGCCTTGGCCACCGTGGCGCTATCCACCTGCTCGCCCCGCAGGCTGCTGACCTTGTGGCTGTCCTTGATCAGGTGCCGGTGCAGAACCTGATAACGCTCGTCACTGATCCCGCCGGCGCGGCGCAGCAATTCAATGGCGTAATACTCGGCCAGGCCTTCGCTGATCCAGTCGCTGCGCTGGCTGTCGTTGATGCGCGCCAACGACTGCACCAGCTCCCGCAGCAACGGGCTGCTGCCGCTCTCGCTGACCAGCGGCAGGCGACTGTGGAGGAACAGCGAATCGCGCCCGGCCAGGCTGCCCCGCCACATCGGATCGGCCGCACCGACAATCAGCAGCTTGCCCGGCTGACGGGGAAACACCGCCTGCACTTGCGGCCAGACAAAAGTCAGCAGCGTCAGCACATCCATGCGCCGCATGCCCTGGCCCAGGGGCGAGGCGACGCTGACCTCGGTAGTCCCCAGGCGCGTGCGGCGGCTGCCCAGGTTGCCGGCCAGCATCCAGCCGGTGGGGCGATCGAACAGGCGCGAGGGGTTGTCGATGCGAAAGCGATTCTTGCCGATGCGCGGCCAGGCAGTCTCGATGCTCTTCCAGCCGGCGGGCAAGTCGAAATCCAGACGCGACACCAGCTCGACCCCGTCCTGCTGATCGATCCGCGCCGGCGGCACCAGGGTTTCGCCGCGCAGCAGCGCCCAGTTGGCGGTGCTGCGGCTGTCGTAGCTGCCCTTCTTGATGCTGTGGCTCAAACGCACCCGGTAGCTGAGGCTGGCCTTGCCGCTGGCCGGGCGCCAGATGCCGCGCTGGCCGCCAGCATCGGCCGACGCCGCCTGCCATTGACCGTCGGCCTTGAAATCGCTGTAGTCGCCGCCGGCGCCCAGGTCGAAATCCAGGCTGCGCAGGACCGTGCCCTCGGCCAGGGTCAGGCGCACCTCGGCCTGATCGCTCTGGGGCAAAAAGCGCACGTGATAATCCAGATCGACCTTCTGCGCCGCAACGACCGATGCGCTCAGCGCCAGCAGCGCAGTGGCCAGCGCCAGCTTCGCCCCCACCCTCATACATTCTCCTTGCGGTAAACCCCTTGAGAAGCTGCTCATCATCTGCCGCGCTGGGTTCAGGCGGGGTTGCAAACCGCTTCGAATGCTCATTCAGCCCCCAAATTCCCTTTTCTTGGCCATTTCTGCCTTGCCTGAACCTTGCCCGCTGGAACCTGAACAGGCGCTGCGGCCGGCGCGGCCAGTCCTCAGCCGGCGCGGAAAATCAGATGATCCTCCCAGTCTTCCTCCGCCACGCTGCCTTCGGCGAGCATGCGACCGGACTGGGAAATACGCTCGTGGTGCACCGCATCGCGATCGCCGCACACCAAGTGGTGCCAGAGCGGCAGGTCCTTGCCTTCGCTGACCAGGCGGTAGCCACAGGTAGGCGGCAGCCACTTGAACTCGTCAGCCTTGCCCGGCGTCAGCTGAATGCAGTCGGGCACCGAGGCACGGCGATTGGCGTAGTCGCTGCACTGGCAGGTCTTCAGGTCCAGCAGTTTGCAGGCGATGCGCGTGTAATAGACGCTGTTGTCGTCCTCGTCCTCAAGCTTCTGCAGGCAGCACAGGCCACAGCCATCGCACAACGACTCCCATTCGTCCTGGTCGAGTTGTTCGAGGGTTTTGCGTATCCAGAAAGGTTCGACTTTGGCGGCCATGGCTCAAGCATCAGTATCCGAGGGTGAAAAGGCCGCCAGTCTAGTGCCCAAGCCCCCTTGGGCCAAGCGCTACTGACTGCCGGTAGCCCGAGACTTGTCAGCCGGCCATGGGCACAGTAGCTTTGCCCCTCGGACCGCCCCGTGTCCGTGTGCCATTAACGCTCGACCGCGTCGCACCCGGCAAACCGCACGGGGCCCGGAATGCCCCTTCGCTCAGCCAACTGCGCTTGCCGGTTTATTCCACTCTTCTCACTTGCTGCCAGGAGTCTTTCCATGAGCGCCAATCCTCGCGTTGCCGATTACGCCATCCATCCGCAGTTCACCCAGCGCTGGTCGCCCCGGGCCTTCACCGGCGAAAGCATCCCGGAAGAAACCCTGCTGAGCTTCTTCGAGGCCGCGCGCTGGGCGCCTTCGGCCTACAACTCGCAGCCCTGGCGCTTTCTCTATGCCCGCCGCGACACACCGAACTGGGAACGCTTCCTCGGCCTGCTCAACGAATTCAACCGTGGCTGGGCGCAGCACGCCTCGGCCCTGGTGATCGTGATTTCCAAGACCACCTTCACCGCCCCTGGCGCCACGGAAGAATCCCCGGCGCTGTGGCACACCTTCGACACCGGTTCGGCCTGGGGCCACCTGGCACTGCAGGCGAGCCTGAGTGGCTGGCACACCCACGGCATGGCCGGCTTCGATCAGGAACTGACGCGCAAGGAACTGAAGATTCCCGAAGGCTATGCCCTGCATGCCGCCGTGGCGGTGGGCAAGCTGGGAGACAAGTCGACCCTGGCCGAATACCTGCAGGCCCGGGAAGAACCAAGCCCGCGTCGTCCCCTGAGCGAAACCGTGGCCGAAGGCGACTTCAGCCTTTAAGGCCGCCACAAGCCCCAAGCCGGCAGCTACAAGCTTGAAGCTGCCGGCTTGAAGCTTGCCGCTGTGCTCTAGTAGCCGCGAGCGAAATCCACTTCGCCGCGCAAGGCCTGCCTGGCCTCGTAGGCCCGCAGGTTGTCGACAAACAGCTGCACCATCAATTCCGGCGAAGTCGGCGCCGAACTGTGGCCGGTCAGCAGCAAGCCCCAGGCGGTCCAGAACGGGTGCCGTTGCGGCAGCGGTTCCTGGCGGCAGACATCGATCACGGCTCCGGCCAGATGACCCTCCTTGAGGGCCTGCACCAGGTCCGCATCGACCACGGAAACACCGCGCCCGACATTGATGAACAGCCCGCTGGGCTTGAATTGCCTGAACAGCGCGGCGTCATACAGGTCGTGGGTGCTGGGAGTGTTGGGCAACAGGTTGACCACGTAATCCACCTCCCCCACCAAGCGTCCCAGGTCTTGCAGCCCGGCCACTTCGATAAAGGGCGCCTGCTCCCGGGCCTGGCTGGCGATGCCGTACAGCTTGACCCCGAACGGCACCAGGAACTGCGCCACGCTCTGGCCGATATCGCCGGTGCCGACGATCAGCACCTTGCGTCCCACCAGGCTCTGGCCCAGGCGGTTGTCCCACTTGCGTTCCACCTGGCTGACCAGCCGCGCCAGCACTTCGCGCTCATGGCCGAGGATGTAGGTCAGCACGTACTCGGCCATCACCTGGCCAAAGATGCCCACTGCCCGGGTCAGGCGGTAATGCCGGGGCAAACCGTCGGCCAGCAGCGGAGTGATGCCGGCCCAGGTGGATTGCAACCACCGGGGCTGGTGCCCCTGGCGCAACAGGGTGGCCAGCAGGTCCGGCTGCCCCAGCCAGACCGGGCAATCGGCCGCCAGCCGCGACAGCTCGGCGGAGTCACCGCTGGTCAGCACTTCCAGCTCCGGGGCCGCCTGACGCAACAGGCGGGCATAAACAGCGTGATCGTGTTCGGCAATCAGAACGCGCATGGCTCAAACCTTAAAAAACGGTGCAGGTCGCCGCCGACGGAGTATCGCTCCATCGATCAAGGCGGCGGCCAAGTCAGTCAGTTTGCATCTAACAGCGGCTCGGGACCGAGCCGCTACGGGTCAGACCGGATCATTGCGACGCAGCAGCTCTTCGGGCAAATGCTCGATGTACTCGTCTTCGGCCGGCGGCATCTGCAGGTGATAACCCTGCTTATCGAGGTTCTCCAGTACCTGGTGGATATCCTCCCGGGACAGCTTGCGCTCCGGGGTCAGGACCAGGTCGAAGGCATGTTGCGGCTTGCCGAAAGCCAGCAGCAGGTTTTCCGGCACGCGTTCCAGAGCCTCGCTTTTGAGTACGTAGAGGTACATCTCGTTCTTGCGCGGGCTTTTATAGATGGAGCAGATACGTTTCAAGGCTGTTCTCCGGCGGTGGCCAGGCTGTCCAGCAGTGCCTGGCCCATCAATTCGCGGCGCCAGCCACGCAGCGAATCAGGCAATTGGTAGGGCCCGTTGGGGAAACCGCTCTTGAGCAGGCTTTCCAGGGTTTTCTTGCGCAACATGACTTCCGGGGCGATGCCCAGGCGCTCGGCCTCGACCTGGCCCACAGCCTTGAGGCGCTTGAGCAGGGTCGCGGCTTCGATCGGCAACGGCTCGGGGATGGCCGGTGGCCACTGGTCCGGGCCCAGGGCTGCGGTGCGCTTGATCAGGTCGAGGAGAAACTCGCCGTCCTGGCGCACGGTACGCGGGTGCATGTCTTCGATCTTGGCCAGCGCCGCCAGGGTCTCGGGCTGGGTCTTGGCCAGGGGCCAGAGGGCGTGCTCACGCACGATGCGGTTGCGCGGCAAGTCCCGGGCACGGGCTTCACGCTCGCGCCAGGCACAGAGCTCGCGCAGCACGGCCAACTGGGCGCGGGACAGTTTCCAGGCCAGCTTGGCCTCGCGATAGACCTCGTAGGGGTCCACTTCACGGCGCAGGTTGGCCACCAGCTCGGCACCGTCTTCGAGCACCCAGCGGTACTTGTCTGCGGACAACTTGGGCCGCAGTTCGGTGAACACCTGGGCCAGGTGCACGGCGTCTTCGGCGGCGTAGCTGACCTGGGTTTCCGACAGCGGACGCTGCAGCCAGTCGGAGCGGGTTTCGCCCTTGGGCAACTCGATCCCCAGGACTTCCTGCACCAGGCGCGAATATCCCATGGAGAAACCCAGGTTCAGGTAGGCGGCCGCCAGTTGGGTGTCGAACAATGGCGCCGGCAGGCTGCCGGTCAGACGCAGCAGGACTTCGAGGTCTTCGCTGCAGGCATGCACCACCTTGACCACCGCCGGGTTCTCCAGCAGGGCCGCCAGGGGCTGCCAGTCGTCGATGGTCAAAGGATCAATCAGGTAGGCGCGCTGCCCATCGCCAATCTGCAACAGGGCGGCGATGGGGTAAAAAGTATCGACCCGCATGAATTCGGTGTCGAGGGCGACGAAGGGCAATTGCTGCCACTGAGCACAAAGCTGACCGAGGCTATCGTTGTCGCGAATCCAGTGTATATCGATGGCCACACGGCTCTCCCTTGAAGAATGGCGCGCAGTATATATCGCCGCCGGCGATTTCTGAGCACTCACCCGACAAGAGCAAGTGCGAAACCTTCTGCCGGAGGGCAAGAATAGTCCGAGAGTGGTAACTAGCTGTGTTTTCTGAGGACGTAGACCCGCAGCGCCCCAAAACCGGGCAGCAGATCCTGATGGCTCAGGACCTCAAAGTCGGCCTGCCTGAACTCGCCTTCCAGCAGCCCCTTGCTGACCGGGCGCAAGGCCGTAGGCCCGGCGGGCGCGGCCCCACGGACATTCAACAGCGGCTCGACCCGAGTGGCGATGATCACCGAGTCACGGCTGACCCGATGGAACTCCTGCAGCAGCGCCAGGCGGTCCTCGCTGTGGCTCACATGGGCGAAGAGCTGCATGCAGATGATGCTGTCCACCGCATTGGCCGGCAGACCGATGTCGAACGCCGAACTGTGAAAGGTCTTGACCCGTTGCATCAGGCTGGCCGGATGGTGGGTCTGGGCATGCTTGAGCATGTCCTGGGAAGGGTCAGCCGCCAGGATCACCCGATTGCCATGCTCGGCCAGCACTGGCCAGTAACGTCCGGCGCCGCAGGCCACGTCCAGGATCAGCCCCGGTTCCCCGGCCACTTTCAGGGCATGGCGGACCAGACACGTGGTGCGCCAGTGCGCCAGGCGTGCACCGAGCCCGACAGGCCGAGGTTCGCCGCAGACGCGCGCATGCTCCTGGTCGTAACGCCGAGCGAACTCCAGTTCGATGGACGGTGGGGGGTGAGACGACATGACTGGCGAGCTCTTGTGGGTATCCAGAGATTGCAGATTAACCAGTCGTTCGTGAAAAAAAGGTCGAAAGCCCGCACGCGCTCCTGTACCAGCGCTGAACAACCCCCTGCTTGCCCGCCCTTGACCGGACACCAATAATGCTCCGGCACCCCGCCCCGCCCACCACTCAAGGATCGACCCCATGCTCCGCCGCTTCCTGCTCTGCACCCTGCTGGGCCTCAGCGCCCCCGCCATCGGCTTCGCCCAGGACGCCAGCTCGCGCCTGGACCAGGTGCTCGAGCGCGGCCAGTTGAAGGTCTGCACCACCGGCGACTACAAGCCCTACAGCTACCTGCGCGACGACGGCCAGTACGAAGGCATCGACATTGCCATGGCCCAATCCCTGGCCCAGAGCCTTGGGGTCCGGGTGAAGTGGATCGGCACCACCTGGAAGAGCCTGATGGCCGACTTCCACAGCCAGCAGTGCGACATCGCCGTGGGCGGTATTTCGGTGTCCCTGGAGCGGCAGAAAACCGCCTTCTTCAGCCAGCCCCTGGGCGTCGACGGGAAGATTCCCCTGGTGCGCTGCCAGGACCTCAAGCGCTATGAAACCCTGGAGCAGATCAACCAGCCCTCGGTGCGCCTGATCGAACCGCCGGGCGGCACCAACGAAATCTTCGCCCGGGCACACGCGCCCAAGGCCAACCTGATCCTGTTCGCCGACAACGTGAAGATCTTCGATCAACTGCTGAGCAAACAGGCCGACGTGATGATCACCGACGCCTCGGAAGCGCGCTTCCAGCAAAAGCACAAGCCGGGCCTGTGCGCGGTCCATCCCGAACGCTACCTGCAATACAGCGAGAAGGCCTTCCTCCTACCCCGGGACGACATGGCCTGGAAAAGCTACGTCGACCAGTGGCTGCACCTGAGCAAGGCCACCGGCGCCTACGACCAGGTGGTCAATCAGTGGCTGGCCGCGCCCGCGCCCTGATCCAGCAGCATTTGCCGGAAAGCCTGGCTGGCGGCGCTGCGGTAGGCGCCACGGCGTTCCAGCAGCACCACGCGGCGTGGCGCCAGCGCTGACTGCAGGGCCAGGCTGCGCAACCCCGGCTGCTCCCGGGCAATCGAGCTGGGCAGGATAGTCGCCAACTGCCCGTGCCGGACCATCTCGACAATCGCGCTGACCGAATTGGCCTCGGCGACAATCCGCGGCGCAATGCCCTGCTGCCGGCAATACCGGTCGATATGCCGGCGGGTGGCGAAATCGCCACTGAGCAGCACCAGGGACTGACGGCCCAGCGCCTCGCTCGTCAGGGGCAGGCTGTCCGGCTGCGGGTACTGCGGGCCGACCATCAGGCTCAGGGTTTCGCTGAACAGCGCCTGGCTGTCGACCTCCGCCAGGTGCTCGCCGGCAAAGGCGATCGCCAGGTCCAGGCGGTCCTCGGCCAGCGCCGCTTCCAGGCGGTCCTGGGTCATTTCCTCGATGCTCAGATTGATGCCCGGATAGCGCTGGTGAAAGCGGCTGAGCAAGGGCCCGGCCAGGTAGGCGGTGAAGGTCGGGGTCAGCGCCAGGCGCAACGAGCCGCGGCTCAAGTCCTGTACATCGTGGATCGCCCGCTTGGCCGCTTGCAGATCCTGCAGCGCCCGCCGGGCATAGGCGACATAGGCCTGGCCCGCGTCGGTGAGGCGCACGCTGCGCCCGGAGCGATCGAACAGCGGTGCGCCCAGCGCTTCCTCCAATTGCTTGATCTGCTGCGACAGGGTCGGCTGCGACACATGCAGCGCCTCGGCGGCGCGGGTGAAATTGCAGTGCTCGGCCACGGCCAGCAGGTAACGGATATGACGCAGCAGCATGCAGGCTCCAACTATAGGCTGTACTTATGGAAAGCATAATAAGCCGGTCTTGGACGCTATAGCTGAAAACTTCCATCCTTGCCCCATCAGCGACGCAAGGAGAATCCCATGCAGAACATCATCGACGGCTTCCTCAAGTTCCAGCGCGAGGCCTTTCCTCAACGCAGTGCGCTATTCAAGCAACTGGCCAGCACCCAGAGCCCCGGCACCCTGTTCATCACCTGCTCCGACAGCCGGGTAGTGCCCGAGCTGCTGACCCAGCAGGAGCCCGGCGACCTGTTCGTGATCCGCAACGCCGGCAATATCGTGCCCAGCTACGGCCCCGAGCCGGGCGGCGTGTCGGCCACCGTGGAATATGCCGTCGCGGTGCTGGGGGTCAGCGACATCGTCATCTGCGGCCACTCCGACTGCGGCGCGATGACCGCCATAGCCTCCTGCACATGCCTCGACCACCTGCCCGCCGTGGCCAACTGGCTGCGCCACGCCGAGTCGGCCAAGGTGATCAACGCCGCCCGCCAGCACGCCTCGCCGGCCGCACACCTGGACGCCCTGGTGCGCGACAACGTGATTGCCCAGTTGGCTAACCTCAAGACCCACCCCGCGGTGGCCCTGGCCCTGGAACAGGGGCGGCTGAACCTGCATGGCTGGGTCTATGACATCGAAAGCGGCGCCATCGCCGCCCTCGACGGCAATCACCAACGCTTCGTGTCCCTGGCCGAGCATCCGCACACCTGTGCCCTGGCCAGCCAACCTTCCAGCGCGGCCTGAGCCGCTGCCCTTTCGTCACCCAAGAGGAATCACCCCATGCTGCAATCGCAATTTGCCCAAGCCCCACGCCTGGCCCTGGCCGACACCATCATCGATGCCAAGGCACGCAAGAACCTGTCGTGGCAGGACCTCACCGACGGCACCGGGCTGAGCCTGGCCTTCGTCACCGCCGCCCTGCTGGGCCAGCATGCCCTGCCGGCCGCAGCCGCCGACCTGGTGTGTAACAAGCTCGGCCTGGACCAGGACGCCAGCCGCCTGCTGCAAAGCATCCCCCTGCGCGGCAGCATCGCCGGTGGCATCCCCACCGACCCGACCGTGTACCGCTTCTACGAAATGCTCCAGGTCTACGGATCGACCCTCAAGGCCCTGGTCCACGAACAATTCGGCGACGGCATCATCAGCGCCATCAACTTCAAGCTGGACATCAAGAAGGTCGATGACCCCGAAGGCGGCTCCCGCGCCGTAATCACCCTGGACGGCAAATACCTGCCGACCAAGCCGTTCTAAAGGCAGCTTTGAGTGGCAAGCTTCAAGCTTCAAGCTGCAAGTTCAGGCACCCCGCTTGCAGCTTGCGGCTTGCGGCTTGCGGCTTATTTAATTCTTAAATAACACCTCAGACTTTCTGATTTGCGCCGTTTCTGAGCCGCACCGCCTAATCAGGCCCTGATTTCTTCAAGGTCTGGTTATGGAAAATATTCGTGCTACTTCCCGCCCCGCGCTCTGGCTGATGGTCAGCGTGATTCTGGTGGCGCTCAATCTGCGGCCGTCGATGGCCGCCGTCGGCCCGCTGCTGTCGGGCATCCGTGGCGACATTCCCTTGAGCTTCAGCCTGGCCTCGTTGCTGACCATGCTGCCGGTGATGGCCATGGGCCTGGCGATGTTCTTCGGCATGGCCATCAGCCAACGCCTGGGCGAACACCGTACCGTGCTCCTGTCACTGCTGATCATCGGCCTGGCGACCGTTTCGCGGTTGTTCATGGATTCGGCCGCCGAGCTGATTCTCAGCGCGGTGCTGGCCGGCATCGGCATCGCCCTGATCCAGGCGCTGATGCCGGCGCTGATCAAGTCGCGTTTTGCCGACAATGTCTCGCTGTTCATGGGCCTGTATGTCACCTCGATCATGGGCGGCGCGGCCATCGCGGCGTCCTTCGCCCCGCTGGTGATGAATTACAGCGGCAGCTGGCGCCTGGCCCTGGCGATCTGGGCCGCCCTGGCCCTGCTGGCGCTGGGGTTCTGGTACGCCCAGCGCAGCTCGCTGCCGAGCCTGCCCGCCTCGCGCGGCGCACGGGAATCCTTTGCCGGCAACCGTCGGGCCTGGCTGCTGGCGGTGTTCTTCGGCCTCGGCACCGCCTCCTACACCTGCGTGCTGGCGTGGCTGGCGCCCTATTACGTGGAGAACGGCTGGAGTGAACAGAACGCCGGCCTGCTGCTGGGCTTTCTCACCGCCATGGAAGTGCTTTCCGGGCTGGTCACCCCGGCCATCGCCAACCGCAACCCGGACCGGCGCCGGGTCCTGGCGGGCCTGCTGCTGCTGATCATCGCCGGCTTCTGCGGCTTGATCCTCAGCCCGCAGCACCTGAGCCTGCTCTGGCCATGCCTGCTGGGCCTGGGCATTGGCGGGCTGTTTCCCATGAGCCTGATCGTATCCCTGGACCACCTGCCCGACCCGCGCCGGGCCGGCGGCCTGACTGCCTTCGTGCAGGGCATCGGCTACCTGATCGCCGGCCTGTCGCCGCTGCTGGCGGGGGTGATCCGCGACCAGCTGGGCAGCTTCGAATGGGCCTGGTGGTCACTGACCGCCGTGATGCTGGTGATGGTCCTCATGGTGCTGCGTTTCGATCCGCGGCATTACCGCCAGCACATCCGCTGATCCACCGGAGCCTGTCATGAATCCCGTGAACTTCACCCAGGCGCATCTCGGCATGCTGCTGTGGGCAGTGCTGATCGCCGCCTCGTTCTTCGCCGCCGCCCAGGTCAACCAGGCCATCGACCCGGTGCTGCTGACCGCGCTGCGCCTGCTGTTCTCGGCCCTGCTGTTCTCGGCCCTGCTATTCGCCCCCCTGCTCTGGCTCAAAGGCTCCTCGACGATGAGCCTGGCGGGGCTTCGGGCCCATGCAGTGCTGGGGCTGCTGCTGGCGCTGTACTTCGGCTCGCTGTTCGAGGCCTTGCGCTACACCTCGGCGGTCACCACCGGAACCCTGTTCACCCTGGTGCCGCTGCTGACCCTGGTGTTCGAAGGCTGGCTGCTGCCCGGTGATCGCCAGCCCCGGCGCTGGCCGGCGATGCTGGTGGCCGGCGCCGGGGCCTTGCTGCTGATCCTCAAGGGAGGGGCTCCGGGGCAATGGCCGTCGCTGTACGCCATGGGCGTCTATGGCCTGGGATGCCTGGCCATGGCCGCCTACTCGCCGCTGAGCCAGCGCCTCAAGGCCAATAGCCTGCAAGGGTGCAGCCCGGCGGCCATGACCTTCTGGAACATGCTGTTCGGCGCCCTGTTTCTGTTTGCCGCCAGTCTGGCCAGCGGCGGCTGGCGCAGCGCGACCCTGCTGGGCAGCCAGGATCTGCTGTGGCTGCTGTACCTGGCGCTGTTTGCCACCCTGGCGACCTTCTGGCTGTTGCACCGGGCGATTGGCGTCATCGCCACGTCCACGGTGATTTCCTACATCTACCTCAGCACCCTGTTGCTGACACTGTTCCATTGGCTGTGGCTGGGCCAGACACCGCGAACCGCGGAAGTGCTCGGTGCCGTGCTGGTGGTCCTGGGCATGGTCGGCCTGGTGCAGGGCAGCCGTGCGAAGGCTGCCACGGCCTGAAATTGCCCCGGGACAGGCACCCGCTGGTTGAGGGAAAATGCGCAGGTCGTGTTATCGGAATTTAATGTCCCGATGCTGTCCGCGAATCCCCGCTCCGGGCATTTAATTAGGACGATCGTTCCGCTAGCATCGACCCGGTTTGCGCGCCACCGGCGCCAGGTGCCCAGCGGGATGGAACGGATGCTCATCAACAACGTGCTCAGAAAACTCGACATGCAGGACCTGATGGTCTTTGTCGCGGTGTACGAGCAAAGCAGTGTCACCGGGGTGTCGGAAACCCTGTGCGTCAGTCAGTCGACGGTCAGCTACTGCCTGAAGAAACTGCGCAACGGCTTCGAGGACGAACTGTTCGTCCCGACCCGCAACGGCATGCGCCCGACCTACAAGGCCACCAGCATGTACAGCCACGTGCTGAAGATCCTGGAGAGCATCAACCTGTGTCACAGCGGCGTGCCGGCATTCGATCCGACCCGCCAGGCCGTGACCTTCAACCTGTGCGCGCCGGAATACTTCGAGCTGTTGATCCTGCCCCGGCTACTCAAGGGCTTCGACTACGCCGACCTGCCGGTGACGGTCAATGTGCAGAAACTGGAGAGCGATGTTCCCGCCGAGGAGCTGCGCGATGGCAGCGTCGACCTGGTGATCTGTTTCGGCCCCAACTTCCACGCCAGCCATGCCGACCTGAAGTCGCAGATGCTGCTGGAGGACGATCTGGTGTGCGTCTTCGACAAGCGCGCGACGCCGCCCAAGGAACCGCGCTTCAGCCTGCAGTCGTTCATCGAGCGGCGTCATGTGTTTCCCACGCCCTGGACCTCGGACAGCAACATGGTGGATGGCTGGCTGGCCCGCCAGGCCCACAAGCGGCAGATCGTCGCCCGCTCCAACAGCTACAGCGCGGCGTTGAAGATGATCACCGGCACCGACTTCATCCTCACCCTGCCGCGACGCATCCAGGGCCTGCTGGCCAACGAGGCGGTGTTCAACCACTGCGAGGCACCCAGCGGGCTGCCGGGGTTCACCCTGGACATGCAATGGAGCCAGCACACCGATCAGGACAGTGCGCAGGCCTGGTTCCGCGAACAGGTAGTCAAGGTCTGCGCCGAACCGGGCCTGGCCTAGCCCTCAGCGGCCGACGGCGGCCTTGCTGTAGGACGCGCGGTCGATGTCGATCAGTTCCACGCACAGCTGCACCTGCAGCTCTTGTGGCCAGGGCGCAAGGTCCTGCAACACCGCCAGCAGGCTCTCGGACAAATGCTTCTTGACCTCCGGCGAACGGCCGCTTAGCAAGGCCAGCTTGACGTGGACAAAGGCCCGCTCGCCCAGGCCCGTGCCGACCCGGAACGCCTCGACCTTGACCGCGCGGCTCTTGATATCGAACTCGTCGGAGAACTGCCCGGACGCCACCAACCCGTGGTTGAGTCGCAGCAGCGCCTTGTCGACGTCCAGTTGCGGCAGGTTGGCGGTGTATTCCATATGCAGGTGCGGCATGGCAGAACTCCTGGTCTGTCAGGGAAAAAGGCGCTCCATACTACACAAGCCGCGGCATCCGACCGAACAGGTTGTTGACCTCAGTGCCCCGCCGTCGGCGTTCGCTCACGCAGGGCCAGGGTTTCCCAGGCCGCCACGCCCACCATCACCAGGGTGCTCAGGCTGCCCAGCGCCAGGGCGGAAAACAGCTGACTGCCGGCCGCCGGCAACAACAGCAGGAGCACCAGCAGCCCGGCCAGGTGCGACAGCGGCGGCAAGGGCCGGTCGTTCATTACCCACTTGAACAGGGCGCAGCCCAGGAGAAACAGCCAGGGGCCGCCGACGATCACCAGCACCCCGGCCGGACTGGCGTGATCCGGGTGCATCAGCACCAGTTCATCGGCCACGGCGCTGACGATGATCCCAGCCACGATCAACAGGTGCAGGTAGGTGTAGGCAATCCGCGCCTGGCGCCCCGGATCGGCGGAGTGGGCGATACGGTGATGGGCCCGTTCGGCACCACTGTCGAAGTACACCCACCACATGGCGATGCTGCCCAGCACCGCCACCACGAAGCCCAACAGGCCCTGGGCGCTGGTGGTCAGCTCGGCGAAGGTGGCACCGGTCACCAGCAGCGACTCCCCCAGGGCGATGATCACGAACAGGCCACAGCGCTCGGCCATGTGATTGCCTTCCACGTTCCAGTCGGCCAGGGTCGAACGGCCCAGCCCCGGCACCCAGAAATACAGCGACGGCGACAGCACCTCGATGGCCAGGGCCAGCCCCCAGCACGCCAGGCGCTGCGGACCTTCGAGCAGGCCGCCGCTGATCCAGAAGACCCCGGAGAACAGCAGCCACAGCAGGATGCGCTGGAAATTGCGGGTCATGTTCAACGGCTCGCCGCGCACCGCCCACAGGGAATAGGCGGTGCGCCCCACCTGCATGAACACATAGGCGCCGGCGAACAGCAGGCCGCGCTCGCCGAAGGCCTGGGGAATCGACGAGGACAGCAGCAGCCCCGCCACCATCAGCACGAACAGCCCGAGGCGGATCGGCAGGGTTTCCGGATCCAGCCAGTTGGTGATCCATGAGGTGAAGATCCACACCCACCACACCGCCACCATCAGCAACGCCACCTGCACGGCGCCGCCCAGGGACAGATGGGCCAGCAGGGAATGGGACAGCTGGGTCACGGCGAACACGAACACCAGGTCGAAGAACAGCTCGACCATGCCAACCTTGCCGCTGTCGTGGCGGCCACGCCCACGCAACAGGGAACGGGAACGACTCATGGGCACACTCCACCGATCGATGTTTCACCAGAAGACCTACACAGCAAAGCAGCCGCCTGCGCCAATGCCAAGCCGGCCCCCGCGAATCCAAGCCAGCCGAGCGGTAGCCGCTCAGAACTGAGCGATGGGCGCCCTTTCCCCCATGAAGGCTTCCAGGCGCGAGCGTAGCCAGCGTTCCGCGGGATCGCTGTCGACGTGACTGAGCCAGACCATGGACAAGTCCAGGGTCGGGGTCTTGAACGGATAAGGCTCGACAAACAGTTGCCCCGAGGCGGCCATGGCCGCCGCCGCATAGTCCGGCAGGCTGGCGAGCATGTCGGTGCCCGCCAGCAGCGCCGGCAACGAACTGTACTGCGGCACGGAAAGCACCACCTGGCGGGTGCGGCCGATTTCCGCCAGCCACTCATCGGCAAAACCGGCGACGTTGGCGGTGTGCGACACCAGCACATGGGGCCGCGCGCAGTATTCGTCGAGGGTCAGCGGCGTATCGCTGGCATCGGCCCGCAACACGCTGGGCTGGATATGCCGCAGCAACTTGCGCTTGGCATTGGCCGGCAGGCCGCGGGTCTGGCTGATGCCGACGGTGATGTCGCCCGAGGCCAGCAGATCGGGAATCCGCCAGTAGTCCACATGCTGCACCACGACCACCACCTGCGGCGCTTCCTGGCGCAGGGCCCGCAACAGGGGCGGCAACAGGCCGAACTCGACGTCGTCGGACAGGCCGATGCGAAAGGTCATGGTGCTGCTGGCGGGATCAAAATCGTGGGTCAGGCTCAGGGCCGAGGACAACGCGTCCAGGGCCGGCGACAGGTGCTGGATGATCTGCTCGGCGCGCGCGGTGGGCTCCATGCGATGGCCGACCCGGATGAACAGCGGATCGTTGAACATCGCCCGCAGCCGGTTGAGCGCGGAGCTGATGGTGGGCTGGCCGAGAAACAGCTTCTCCGCCACCCGGGTGACGTTGCGTTCCAGCATCAACGCCTCGAACACCACCATCAGGTTGATGTCGGCCTTGCGCAGTTCATTGCGATTCATCGGTGCTCCCCCGGTCCCCAGACGGAGGTCAGTGTAGAAAGGCCCGGGGGCCGGCGTCCAGGCAAAGCCCGGTGGCCAGCGCCGTTCGCTCAGTCGAAGGTGAAATTGAACTGGGCGCTGCTGTTGGCCGAGCCCTCGGTGATCGGCCCGGTGCGAATGTACTGGGCACGGAAGCTGAAGCTGGCGCTATCACTGCCTGACGGGCGCTCCATGGCGTATTGAGTGCCGTTGCAATGAATCCGCGGAATCTGTTCGTTGAACATGACGATGCCAACGCCCTTGGCGACGGACCGTCCCGGATCCTGAGTTAGCCCCAGTATCCCTGACGGGTCGCAGCGCGAGGCGGGTTCGGCGCTGAACGAGACCTTCGGCAGGCTGTTGAACGAGCAGTCGTTGACTTCAAGCCTGGCCATGGCCGAGGGCGGCGAGGTCGAACCCAGCGTGGGAAAGTCATGGGCCGAGGGACTGCCCAGACGCAGTGTGACGTTGCGGGTGACCACCTGGCACTTGGCGGCGAACTTGACCCCATCGTTCCCGAGCAGTTGCTGCTCGCTGAGCAGCAGTTGTTTCGAACACCGATCCCGGTTGTCTTGCTGCGGCAGCTCCAGCAAGTGTTGCCCGACCATCGCCACACCCTCGTCCAGATCCAGCGCGTACAGCGCCACCTGGGCACCGCTCAAGCTGTTGACCACCAGCGCCCCCTTGGGCAACTCATCGGCGGGTCGGGTCAGGATCAGCGAATAAACGTAAGCCGTAGGTACTTTTTTCAGCGGGTTGCCTGAGTGCTCCACGGCGTACTTTTCCAGGACCCGGGGATAGAAGTTACCGGTGAGCATCTGGGGGTCCGAGCCAGTAGGATAGGCCGTCACCTTGAAGCTGATGCCGTCGATATTGGTCGGAACGATGCCATCGGGAAACCTCACCCCGGGCAAATGCGCAGCGGCCACCAATTCATGCCGCGCCTGGGTTCTGGATTCCTCGGTGGTGTATTCGATGACCGGGTTCACGTGACGCTGCTGCAATACCGCGCCCACCGGCGTGCTGCGGGTCAATGGCGTGATCTCGACCCAGTCCTGGGCAGAGCCGCCATAGCTGCTGAATTCGCAATTCTTGGCCTTGCCCTCCGTCTTGGCATACGCCGGCAAGCCCCCTGGCAAGCACGACAGCAGCAGGATCATCGCGCGGATCAACAGTCCGCGCCGTCGCCCATCGGTGAGGAGCCTGAGCCATGGGTCACTCATTGGTCATTCCCTCTTTTTCCATGCCGGCTGCTGGCGCGCTCTACAGCGCCCCGGGAGCCGACCAATGATAGTGAACAGGTTGCGGTGCCCGGCGTGCCAGGGGCAGTCCCTGGCAGCCGGGCCGAGGTTTTATCAGCGCAGCTTATTCCGCCAGGCTGGCCAAGGGCGTCAGGCTGTCGGGAACGCGGACCGACGAGTAGGAACCGTGGTTGATGCCGACCTGATCACCGTAGCTCTGGAAGTAGTGCCAGACGGTATCGACCTTGCCAGTGGACTTCGAGCCTTGGATCTGCCCCTCGTTCACGCCCACCAGGCCACCCAGGGTGGCACGCCAGCCGCCACTGACGCGGCCACGGGATTCGGAGTTGACGATCCGCGACTGGTTGTCGCCGACCAGGCCCCCGACCTTGCTGTGCCAGGTTCCATGGACGTTGCCCGTCGCCACGGCACGCTCGATGACGTGGTTGTAGTGGTCGGCGTTGAAGCCCACCAGCCCACCCACGGAGCTGTAGGTATCGCCAAAGACCTTGCCGTGAGCCTCAACCGAAACCAGGTCGCCATCGTTGTAGCCGACCAGCCCGCCGATATTGCTCTTGGCGTAGCCTTCCACCGCGCCCTGGGCCTTGGCATCGTAGATCAGGCCTCCGATGTTGCTACCGACCAGACCGCCGACGTTGGACTTGATACCGCCTTTGACATCGCCCTTGGCTTCGATGTAGCCGCGGATGGTGCTGTCGTCACTTTTTCCTATCAGGCCACCCAGATTCGTGCCGACGCGGTCTATCACGTCGCCAGTCGCCTGGACGTTGCTCACCTGGCTCTGGTTCTGCTGCATGCCGATCAGCCCGCCTGCGGTCTCGGTGCCCACTCCATAGACGTTGCCGCTGGCACTGGATCCACGGATGGTGCCTGCGCGGTTGAGCCCGACCAGGCCACCAATATGGCTATTGAGGGAGCCGTACACGTTCATCGAGGAAATGGAACCGGTAATGGTGCCGTTCTGGTTATTGCCCACCAACCCGCCCAGGTTCAGCCCCTGGTAGAGCGGATTGTAAGTACCGATGCTGCCCTTGCTCGACGAATCGGCAATCACTCCGCCATTGTTGACCCCCACCAGCCCGCCGGCACCGCCCATGTTCTGCTTGTACATGTGAGTCGTGATATCGACATGGCTGGAGCTGCGGCTCACGACGCCCGCCTGAACATCGCCGAAACGGTTTTCTCCGACAACTCCGCCCACGGCCGAGGTCATGGCACCGCCAGACACCGAGCCCGCTACCGAAGAGTCGCTGATGGAGCCGTCGTAGTTGACCCCCACCAGGCCGCCGACCTTGTTGCGCTGGTCGCTGTTGACGGAAACCCGCATATCGCTGCTGCTGACCCGAGCGATGCTGCCGCTGTTGCGCCCCACCAGGCCGCCGATTTCACTGAAACCGTTCTGGCTGTTTTGCCCGTTGACGGTGATTGAAGCCAGCTTCAGATCGCTGATGCTGCCGGAAGACTGACCGAACAGTCCGGCGTACAGCCCCGAACTGTTGATGGTGAAGCCACTGATGGTATTGCCCAGGCCATTGAGCGAGCCGCTGAACAACCGATCACCGCCAATGGAGTTGATGCTCCCTGACCCCTTGATCTGATTGCCCAGGACATAGTGGTCATCGAGCTTGTTGCCGATGGCCTGCAACTGCTGGCTGTTCTGGATCACTTTGTGCTGCTTGCCATTGGCGTCAAACCCGGCGTTCTCTCCGGACAAGGTCACCTGCCCCTTGGCGCCCACCACCAGTTGCTCGCCGTACTTCACGCCCAGGCTGTTGTTGGCACCGGTGAGGCTCACCTGATTGTCGAGCCGGACCGACTTGGCGGCGTTCAATTCCAGACGCGAGTTGGCACCTTTGGCGTCGATCCGCTGATTGACCTTGACGTCGCTGGCCGAGGTCAGGGTCAGTTGGTTGCCGCTTTTCCACGCAACCGGAGCGTCCACCGTCACATCGCCACGACGACTGCGCAGGTTGACGCTGGTGTTGTTCAGGTTCTGGGAAAGCGTGCTTTCGACCAGGGTCGGGCTATCAGCCACGCCCGTCGACCCCACCTTGACCTCGTTGGACTCGATGACCCAGGTGCCGGTGCGGCCGTTCCTGGAGCGGGTATCGACCTCGGCGTTGAGCTCGACCCGGGTGACCGCGCCCGAGGTTTCCACACTACCGCCGTTGCCATCGGTGGCTGTGGCCTTGGCCGTCAATCGCCCCCCCACATTGACCACGCCACGCTCGCCGCCATCCAGGACAATGCGCCCGCCCTTGTTGGACAGGGTATTGGCCTCGATCACGCCCTGGTTGTTGACCACCGTCTGAGTCAGCGCATTGGCGCTCTTGGCCAGCATCAGCACCTGACCGCCATCGGCCTTGATCAACGCCGTGTTCTGCACCAAGGCATCAGCGGCCGCGCCCTTGACCTCCAGGTTGATCAAGTTGTCGTTACCCAGGCTCAGGGTGAAATCGTTGCCGGCCCCCAGGGCCACCGCGCCCTGATCGGCGACGATTTCGCCGTTGTTGCGGACCCGCGCCCCAAGCAATGCCACGTAGCCGCCTTCATCCGTGGTGATCTTGCCGTCGTTGATCACCTCGACCGCTGATTTTCCGGAGAACTGGTAGCGACCGTCATTGAAGTCCTGATCACTGATGCCCCGGGTCGAGGCCACCAGGCCGCCCACGTTGACCTGCGCACCCTGGCCGATCACCACCCCATTGGGGTTGATCAGAAACACCTGGCCGTTGGCGTTGAGCACGCCCTGGATGTTGCTGCCCTTGAAGCCGGTCACCCGGTTCAGGGCAATGGAGTCGCGCCCAGGCTGGTTGAAGGTCACCGACTGATCGGAGGCGATGTTGAACTCGTTCCAGTTGGTGATCAGCTTGTCGGTCTTTTGATTGATCACCAGGTTGTTGCCATTGACGTCGTAATTGGCACTGCCGGAAACCAGCGTGCCGCCTTCGGGCAACGCCAGCGCCGGCGTCAGTCCTCCCAGGGAAAGCAAGCCGGCTGCCATCACCAGCAACCCCTTGCGCCCACTACTGCGACGCCGGCGCCGCGCGCCCTCGCACGTCACGTTCCAGCATCCTTGGGCCTGGTTCCATACCAACGCATAAATCTTGTTCACAATGACTCCTTATTGATGTTTAAACGCTCTGCTGTTTTTCGCAGAACGGCACTACTTCCAAAGCACACGCAGGCCTTCAGAAAAACTGTGTCGCGCTCACCCAGATCCGTGGGGTGCGCTCGGGACCGTCCCCGGCCTTCTGGTTATCCAGAGGCCAGGCGCTGGTCAGGTTGAGTTGCCGCCGGTCGCCGCTCCAGCGCGCCCCCAGCCCCGCCGCTTGCAGGCGCTGGGTGTTGATTTCACTGGTCCAGGGCTGGCGGTTGACCTGGACATAGCCCTTGTCGGCAAACAGGCTGAGCTGCCAGCCGGGGGCCAGGGCGTAGCTCAGCTCCAGGCCGGCCTGCCAACCCTGGTCGCCGATGCCGGCGCTCAGGGGATAGGCGCGCACGCCGTAGGGGCCGCCGAGCCCCATCTTTTCCGAGCTGTCGAGGTTGGCCGAAGTCCACTGGGCATTGACCTGGGCATAGAGCTGGAAGCGGTCGCCCAGGCGCTGCAGGCGCGCGACCTGCAGGTTGGTCTTGGCGAAGCCGCCACCGGTGGCGGCGGTGTAGCGGTCCATGCGCTGCTCAAAGGCGTCATCGAAGGTCAGGCGGCCCGAGCCGTAGGACAGGCTGAACTGGTTGTAGCCACCGCCAAGGAAGCGGTCCTGGCGGTTGCCGCCCAGGCTCAGGGTCCACAACTCGATGTGCTTGCGCTTGCTCAGTTCAAACAGGTCGATGTCGTCGCGCAGTTGCTTGTTCTCGTATTGCAGTTGCGCACTCAGGTCGAAGGTCCGGCCCCGCAGGATCGGCTGGGCGAGGAACACACTCTGGACGCTGGCCTGACCATTCATCTGCAGCTTCTTCACGCGTTTTCTGTTGAGCTCGTAGCTCATGTGCGAATAGGCCGCACCGACCCGGGTCGACCAGGGCCCCACCGGCAGTTGATAGGCGCTGCGCCAGTAGCGCTGGTCCCGATCGCTGCCCAGCAGGCGCAGGTTGATCTGGTCCCCCAGGCCCAGGGGATTGTTCAGGTTGAAGCTGCCCCCCAGGCGGTACTCGCCGGTGTGGTAGCCGCCGAAGTTGTCGGCCTCCAGGCTGCCGCTGGCCCAGGGACCGGGCTGGGCCTCCACCAGCAGATCGCTGGTGCCGGGAGCCTGCCCCGCACGCAAGGTTCCCTTGGCCCGGACCCCGGGCAGATCATTGAGCAGCAGCAGGCTGCGCTCGAGTTCCGCGCTGTTGACCGCCAGGCCACTGTCCAGGGCGGCCAGCGGTGCACGGAGCACGCCGTCCCGGGCACGGGACTGGTTGCTCAGCTCGACCCGGCCGTAGCGACCTTCCATGACCTCGATGCGCACCACACCGCCCTCGACTTCCTGGGCCGGCAAAAAGGCCCGGGCCAGCAGGTAGCCCTGTTGCTGGTAATGAGCGGTGATGCGCTGCGCTGCGTCACGCAAACCGCCCAGGTCCAGTTCTTGTCCGCGCAGATCGTCCAGCAGCGGCTGCAGGTCCTGATCGCTGAACACCTGATTGCCCTCGATGACGAAGGCCTTGATCTGCAAGCGCACCCCCGAAGTGTCCGGGGCTGGCGTCGAACGCTCGGCCTTGGGCACCTCCAACTGCACCTCATCGGTGGGCAGCGGCAGCGCCGGCTGGGTGGCTTCGATATCCCGTATGGCCTGTCCGGCACTGGTCCCCTGGACCCGCATCTGGGCCTGCGCCAGCACGGGCAACAACAGCCCCAGCAACATCACCGGCGGCAGCGCCGACGGCACTCGCAACCGCCCCGCACCTCGCCCTTTGCATCCACCGGCCGGCAGCCCGGCTGCCGTACCACTACAGGTGTATTTGCACACGTCCACTCAGCGTCTCCCCGCTGTCTAAAACCACTTGGTATCGAATTTCTGCCGCACCGCCGCTCAACACCGGCGCGGCGGGCAAAGGCAGGCGTGCCGAGCCGAACGGCTCGACGGTGATGCCCTGCACCGTCAGGGGGTGGCGCTGGTCGCCCACATCCACTCGAGCCAGGGACACGTAGTACGGCGTCGGATTGCTCACGCCGAGCACCGCAGCCCCGGCCGCCTGCGTCGCCTCTTGCAGGCTCCAGCGCAGCTGGCGCGCCGCCTCGTCGGCGCGACCCGGCAGGCCCTTGGGGCGATACAGCAGCTTCATGCGCAGGCGGTAGCTCAGGTTCAGCTGGTTGCTGCTCAGAGGCCGCAGGGAAGGCACTTCCAGAAAGTTGAGCCAGAACACCGACTCGCGATCGGCGGGCAGCGGCTCGCCGCTATGACGCAGCGACAGGACGGCACTCTGCTGCGGATCAAGCCGCGACAGCGGGGGCGAAAGCACGAATGGCACCGCCAGCCGGCTCGGATCCACCGAGGCATCGCCCTTGTCCAGCCAGGTCTGCAGCAACAGCGGCGCCGTGCCGAGGTTGCCGACCCGGATGCTCAAGGCCGCCAGTCCCTGGGGGTAGATGAAGCGTGTGCCGACGATCGACAGGTCGGCCGGGGCGCCCTGACTGAACAGCAGCATCGCCCCCAGCAGGCACAGGTCACGCACCACACAAACCAGCCTGGCCTTCAAGACGCTGGCTCCATGGAAGTGACGCCCGCTTGCGACAGGCCGCGGCACGGCAGGTCGAGCAGCAGCGTGTCGTTGCCCTGGTGCGCCGCGGATTGCACCAATACATAGTCGATCAGGCACTGCTCGCCGGGGCCCTCGCCCCACTGCACACGGATGCGGCCCTGGTCCTTCTCGCTGCGCAGCGCCAGGCGACTGCCCTGCCCCACCGCCCCCAGCTCCTCGCCGCTGTCGGCGTCCAGGACGCTGGCGGCAAAGGGCAGCGGCGTGCCATCGGCCTGCCGGCTGTCGATCAGAAACGCCCGGGCCTTGCGGGTCGGGTAGGACAGCCTGACCACGGCGCCGGCCCTGGGCGCGACGTTGCGCGAACTGACCTGCAGCTCGACGTCGTCGGCCATGCCGCCAGGGTCCAGGTCCACGGTATTGAGCTGGTAGGGCGCAAGACTCGGCAGCACCGCATACCCCTGCCCGTCCACCTGCGCACCGGCATAGCCGACACTGGCGCCCTTGGCATGGGGAGCATGCACCAGGGCGGCGGTTTCACTCAGGGTCTGGGACAGGGTCAGGCCCCCGGAATGCAGGAGCATGCCGCCGGAGGCGCCCAGCGACTGGGCCCGATAGTCACGGCCCTGGGACAGGCTCGAACTCAGGGACACCTGGGGCAGGTAGTAGCTCAGGTTGGCGTTGGTCGAGGTTTCCCGCGGCAGGGCATCATGGGCCACCGACACACCATAGGAAGCGGTTTCACGCTCGCCCAGCGAGCCGGAAATGCCGCTGGAGTAGTGGGCACCGGAATTCTGGTCGTGGCTGATGAACGCATTGGCCAGGGTCGACCGCCCGGAGACGCCGCCCAGGGGCAGCGACAGGCTGAGGCTCCACAGGGTGTTCTCGCTACTGGTGCGCCGCCCGGAAAACTGGCTCGAACCCTGGGTCCGCTGGACGCTCAGGGCGTAGCTCAAGCCGCGCCACTGATGGTTGTAACCCATGGCGTAGTTACGCGCCTGGCCGCGGCTGTTCCAGTAGTTGAGGGAAGAGCCGTTGAGGTAGAAGTCACCGCCGATGCCGTCCACCCGCTGGTTGATCGTGACATCCAGCCGATCGCGGACCCGGGCGAAGTCTTCGAACCGCGCGCCTCGGTTGACGAAGTCCTCCAAGTCGATGGCGTCCCTCAGGCTCAGGTAGCCCCGGGTGGAATAGCGATAAGCCAGCAACGAGAACTGAGTGCCGCTGTCATGCAGGTTCTTGCTGTAGGAAAGACGCAGGCTGGAACCCTGCAGGTTGCCGTTGCGTGGCACCTGGGTACGGGACTGGGTCAGGTCGAGGCCGAAGCCGCCGAACTCGGTGTTCAGCGCCGCGCCGATCAGGCCGGCCATGTAGCTGCCGGTGAGCGAGGCACCGGCATAACCGGTGACCTGGTTATCCAGCCCGCGTTGCAGGGTGCCCTGGGCCACATACTGATGCTGGCCACGCCCCCCGGCCCTGATCACCTGGCCGCCGGTCAGGCTGTAGCGGGAACTCCCCGGACGCAGGTGGCGGGCCATGGTGGCAAAGGGCACGGTAAAGCGCTGGGTGCGCCCGTCGGCCTCGGTGACCGTCACCTCCAGGTCACCGCCAAAGCTGGCGGCCTGCAGGTCGGCAATCTCGAAGGGGCCCGGGGCGACGGTGGTTTCGTACACCAGGTAACCCCGCTGCTGCACCGTGACCTTGGCGTTGGTATTGGCCGTGCCGCGCACCACCGGGGCGAAATAGCGCTGGGTGGTGGGCAGCATGCGCTCATCGCTGAACAGCTTGATCCCGCGAAACGATACCGAATCGAACAGCTCGGCATCGGTCACGCTCTCCCCCACCAGCAATTGCGAACGCCAGTCGGTCAGGTCGGTCTGGCCGTAGATATAGCCCCGCTGATAATCGCTGCCGCTGTCGGGCGACCAGGACAAGGTGCCGCTGTGGCGCAGGCGCAGGTCGCCCAGGTTCAGGCCCATGTTCAATCCGGCATAACCGTTGGTACTGCGCCGGCCCCCGCTCTGTGAACTGAACAGGTTGGTGCTGTAGTTGAGCCGGGCCGCGTTGATGCCCGAATCCCAGCTGGCCGGATCGACGTAGCTGGAGGCGAGTTCAGGCAGCACGAACAGCTGGGGCACCGAGAGTTCCAGCTGCTGCTCGGCCATGTTGACCTTTGTCGTCACGTGGGGGATGTAACTGGCAAGGTCCCCGCAGAACACCCCGTCACCCTGCAGCGGATGACTGGCAGGCGCCAGCGCGGCGTCGACTTTGTCCAGGTCGATGCCCAGTTGCTTGAGCAGCCCACGGTCGTAGCAGGGCTGGCTGCCCTGGGGGTCAGCGCTTTCGCGCATTTCGATCTCGATCAGCCCGCGCCAGGCGCCACTGACCCGTACATCCAGCAGGTACTTGCCCGGCGCCACGTAACCCGGACGCTCGAAACGCTGGGTGTCGATGAGGGTTCCCGGCCCCTTGAACAGCATCTGGGTATCGAAGAACACCGGGCTGTTCTGAGGCGCGTCGCCAGGCACTTCCGAGCGCGTGGCTTGATCAGCGCTGGTCGGTTGGGCTGCCACAGGAACCGCCAGCCCCAGCAGCCCGGTCAGTACCGACAGAACTCGCAAGAGCAGGGCCGGTCCCTCACCAGGACAGACTCGCGCACGCACAGGAAAACCCAGCCAGAAGGGCTGCACACTGAACATAATCGATACCAATGCACTCAGCGTTTAATAACCAGGGCCAAGAGCGGAGTTGAATTGACCGGACAACTAGAGAAGGTTCTTTTCCAGCGGCACCCGGCCGCCGAAGTCATTGACCACTTCAAAGCGCACCGCTGCATTGCGGGGCACTCTTTCGGCGTTTGCCGGCCAGGCAAAGGACTCGCTGGCAAAAGGCGCGACCATCCCGACCCCCAGGTCGACGCTGCGCCCCTGCACTTGCACCTCGACCTTGCTGAAGGACAGGTAATAAGGGGTTGGATTGGATACCTGGACCACCGGACCTGCGGCCTTGTCCTGGGCAACTCCCGCGGGCTCAAACTTCCAACTGAGTTTTTCCACTGCCGAGTTGACATTGACCTTCAAGTCCGCAGGACGAAAGAACAACTTGATTCGGTGACGAAAGGTAAAGGCCAATCGGTTTTCATCCTGTTTGTGTTGTGGCGGAACTTCCAGAATATTCAGCCAGTACAGTGATTCACGATCAGCGGGCAACGGTTCTTTCGAATAACCAATGCGCAATACCGCCGCGGCATTGGGCTCCAGGCGACTGAGTGCCGGAGTCAGTTGAAATGGAACTTTCAGTTCTTCTGGGGCCTTACTGGCATCGCCATCGTCAATCCAGGCCTGGACCAACATCGGCACGCTGCCTGGATTATTCATTCTCAGTGTCACATCACGGGCATCCGCCGGATAAACCACACGCGTGCCATGAATGACTATCTCCGCATTGACTGCCGAAGAGAACAAACTCAGAAAGATGGCGCCGATAACGAACGTTCTAAACACATGCGCTTTCGGCGCCATGAGCAACTCCTTAAGTAACTGCCAGACGTCAGTTGTACGTCACATCGAAGTTGATATTGGAGTCGGCACGACCTGGGAGGACCGTGTCGCTGACCGCCACATAGGAGGCCTTGAACTTGAGCACGGCCTTGTTGCCCGCCACTTCGGCAAACTGCTGATTGTTGTTTTCCGAGAGGTCGATTTTCCCCGGGTTGGCGCCGTTGTTGTGAATCTGGATCTGCACGCCCGACGCCGAACCGGAACCGCTGTCGATCAGACGCAGGTTGCCGGTGGCGTTATCGATGAAACCGTCCTTGTGGAAGCTGACGGCGGCTTTGGAGCCGTCGGTGCAGCCGCTGCCACTGAGGTTGATGTTGAACTCCTTGAACTCGGAAGCCGAGCCGATGCCACCGTCGAACACCGAAGGCAGGACGTTGCCGAACTTGACCGTGCCGGTGTTCGCTCCGGACTCGTTGGCATCGACCTGAACCTTGCAACTGACGCTGGAGATCAGGCCTTCGAACTTCACGTTGCCGGAGTTGACACCGGTTTCTGCGTAGCTCAATGCCGGAGTCAGTGCCGCAAGCAGCAACCCGGAGGCCGCCATGGATGCAAAAGATTTAAGTTTCATCTGATTCCCTATTATTAAAAACCGTCTAAGAGCACAGCATTCAAAACAAACTCGCTCTCCCGAGACGTACAGCCTTGCTGAACTTCGAGCCAACGAAACATGAGTTGAACACCACAACAACCTCGATCAACTGCTCTTGCCCACAATAAAACACACATTACCAACAGGCATCTGCGTTCCATCCAGAGCGAACATCAAGATACCGACCGCACTCTTCTTTTAGAATAACGACCAATCTTCATGTAACGAGGAGCGCTCCTTAAATGAACAAGATTTTTCTTGGGAACTTGTACTACTTATAAAAAACACCACTAACCAGATAAAAAGCGACTAATGAATAAGACACTTCTTATATAAGGCCACCGACATTGCAACACCGCGATAAACCGCAGCGATTGCGCCCGGTAACCTGCGGATCAAGCGACCGCTGGCCGGTTCCGGGCCACAGCAGTGCTCGCAACGTAAAACGCCCGGTGCATTGCACCGGGCGTTTGCTCAAGGCTCTCGACAGCGCGGCCTGCGCTGCAAGCGTTCACAACCCGCTTGAGCGCCCCGGAACAGGGTGCGCAACCGCGGCCATGGGGCGCTCCGGACGCTGATCTTCATGGCCCTGACGCAAGCGCAAGGCCACCAGCGCCGCCACCAGCAGCACCAGGGCAATGGCCTTGAGGCCGTTCATGGCATCGCCGGTGCTCATCTCGATCGCCCCCATGACCGAGGGGCCGACAAAACCGCCCAACAGTCCGCAGGAGTTCACAAAGCCCAGACCTCCCGCCAGGGCCGCGCCTTTGAGCCGTGACGCCGGGTACAGGAAGATGATCGACTGCACCACGAAGAACATCAGCGCCGCCACGCAGAACCCCAGCAGACTCAACACCGGCCCGGAAAAGGCCGCGATCAACAGCCCGGCCGCCATCGTCAGCAAGCCGCAGACCAGCAGGCGCCGGGCCCGCTGCGCGCTGCTGGCCAGCCGTGGCAGGCTGATCGCCCCCAGCGCCGCGGCGATCCATGGCAGCGAGGTCAGCAGGCCGACGCTCATCAGGCTCAGGCTGCCGTACTTGCCAATGATGCTGGGGAGGAAAAAGATCACGGTGTAGATGGTGATCTGGTGACAGAAGTAGACAAAGATCGCCAGCAGGATCTGCGGCGTAAAGCACTGGCGGAACGAATGCCCGCCCTGCCCCGCGCCCTCATCGGCTTCGTCGGCCAGGCGCTGCTCGATGCCCCGGGCCTCCTCGGCGCTCAACCAGGGCGCGCGGCTTGGACGGTCCGGCAGGCGCCGCCAGACCACCCAGGCGAAGAACACCGCCGGCAGCCCTTCGAGCAGGAACACCCACTGCCAGCCATGCCAGCCCAACAGGCCATCCATTTTCATCACCGCCGCCCCCAGCGGACCGCCGATGATATTGGCCAGGCATACCCCCAGCAGGAAATAGCCGGTAGCCCGGGCCCGTTGCCGGCGGTCGAACCAGTAGGTCAGGTACAGCATGACCCCGGGAAACAGGCCGGCTTCGGCGATCCCCAGCAGCAGGCGCAGCACATAGAAGGAGGTCTCGCCCTGGACCCAGGCCATGGCGGCGGAGATCAGCCCCCAAGTGACCATGATCCGGGCAATCCAGAAGCGCGCGCCGACCTTGTGCATGATCAGGTTGCTGGGCACCTCGGACAGCGCATAGGTGAGGAAGAACAACCCGGCACCCAGGCCATAGGCAGCCGCGGAAATGCCCAGGTCCACATCCAGTTGGTGTTTGGCCAGGGCGATGTTGGTGCGGTCGAGAAAACTCAGGACATAGGCCGCGATCAACAGCGGCATGAGCTTGAGAAACATCAGCCGGGTCAGTTGTTGCGAGTCCCGGGGCGCTGCAGTGGTTGCAGTGTGCATGGGGCATATCCCTTTTTAGTTGTTATGCGGGATCGTCAGCGGGCCTGGAGCCAGGGCCGCTGACACGGGCCTTCAAGGGTCAGAACGCGACCTGGTCACGCCCCTTGAGCCCGAGCAGGGCCCGAGCTTCGTCCGGGGTCGCGACACGGCCGCCCAGGGCTTCGATGACCGTGCGAATGCGCCGCACCTGATCAGCGTTGCTGGTCGCCAGTTTGCCGGGGCCATCCCACAGCGAGTCCTCGAGGCCGACCCGGGCATGGCTGCCCATGGCCAGGCCCATGGTGGCCAGGGGGATCTGGTTGCGCCCGGCGCCAAGGATCGACCAGTGATAGGCATCGCCAAACAGCCGGTCGGCGGTGCGGCGCATGTGTGCCAGATCCTCGGGATGTCCACCGATGCCGCCACGCAGGCCGAACACCGACTGGATGAACAGCGGTGCCTTGAGCAGGCCGCGCTCCAGGAAATGCGCAGCGGTGTAGAGGTGACCGATGTCGTAGCACTCGATCTCGAAGCGCGTGCGATTCTCGGCACAGGCGCTGAGGATATGGGCAATATCGCGGAAGGTATTGCGGAAGATGCGGTCGTCGCTCTCCTCCAGGTACGGCCGCTCCCAGTCATGCTTGAACTCGGTGAAGCGGTTGAGCATTTCGTACAGGCCGAAGTTCATCGAGCCCATGTTCAGCGAGGCCAGCTCCGGCTTGAATTCCAGCACTGGCTGCAGACGTTCCTCGACGCCCATGGTGGGTGCGCCACCGGTGGTGAGATTGATCACCACATCGCAGGCACCCTTGATCTGCGGCAGAAAACGCCGGAACAGCTCGGGGTCCTGGCTCGGCCGCCCATCCTCCGGATCTCGGGCATGCAGGTGCACGATGGCCGCACCGGCTTGGGCCGCAGCAATGGCCTGGGCGGCAATTTCTCCGGCGGTGATCGGCAGGTGCGGCGACATGGACGGGGTATGAATCGCCCCGGTGACTGCGCAAGTGATGATGACAGGCGTTTTTTCAGGCATGACGGTACTCCGACTTTTATTCTTGATGAAAAAAATCCCTGGGTGTCGCTGATGGAATTCACCGCTGACGACCTTCAGCGGTGCGGATCGCGGGTGTGGCTAGAGGTACTCGACGTTGCCGTCGACGCTGATCGCCTGGCCAGTGATATTGCGGGCCGCCGGCGAGCAGAGAAACAGCGCCATGGCGGCCACGTCTTCGGCACTGACCATGCGCTTGAGGGAGATCTTGTTCAGGTACTCCTGGCGCATGACGGCAACCGGCACCCCGGTCTGTTCGGCCCGGGCCTGAATCACCGCATCCATGCGCGGTCCCTCGACGATGCCCGGCAACAGCGCATTGACCCGGATATCGCTGGCCCCAAGCTCGGCCGCCAGGGATTTCATCAGCCCGACGATGGCCCACTTGGTGGCCGCATACGGCGTGCGCCAGGCATATCCCAGGCGCCCGGCCACCGAGGCGATGTGCAACAGATGGGCGTTGTCCGAGGCCTTGAGCAAAGGCACCCCGTGGTGGGCAAAGCGGTACTGCGCGGTCAGGTTGATATCGATGGTGCGTTGCCAGTCTGCGTCGCTGACGGCGTCAATGCCGGCCGTGGGCCCGGCAATGCCTGCGTTGTTGACCAGTACGTCCAGCCCGCCGAAGCGCTCTGCCTGAAGCTGGAACAGGGCTCGGACCTGTTCCGGATCAGCGACATCGGTGCGGGTCGCCAGCGCCTGGGGATAGCGATCCCGGAACGCCGCCAGCGCCGCCTCACTGACGTCGCAGACATGCACCCGGGCCCCGGCTTCGAGATAGGCCCGGGCCAGCACTTCGCCGATGCCCGCCGCGCCGCCGGAAATCATCACCCGCAAGCCCGGATAAGGCTGCAAGCGCTGCAAGATGCTCATGCCCGACCTCCTTTGACCGCCGCCGCACCAGGCTTCTTGGCCAACAGCCGGCCCAGGGAATCCGCCGCTTGCATGATGTCGTCGGTGACCGCCGCTCGCACTCCCGGACCGTCACCGGCGGCCAGGGCTTCGACGATGCGATCGTGGGCCTCCATGGAACGTTGCAGGTGGGCCTGGTCCGGCGCCACCAGGGCGAAACACGGCCCCATGTGCAACCAGAAGTTCTCCACCGCGGCCATGGTCAGCTCGGCTCGGGCCACAGCATAGATTCGCCGGTGAAAGGCGAAGTTGGTCCACAGGTAACGGGACACATCCACCTCGTCGGCAGCCTTTTGCATCTGCCGGCACAGATCGGTGATCTCCTGCAGATCGCTCTTTTGCAGGTGCTGCAGGGCTTTTTCCGCCAGTAGCCCCTCCAGTGCCACCCGTGCGTCACGGATCTCCCGCAGACGCTCCAGCGTCATCATTCGCACTCGCAGACGTGAAGTTTCCGTGACTTCAAAAGCATTTTCCGCACTCAGGCGCTGCAAGGCTTCGCGTACCGGCATGGGGCTGGAACCCAGGGCTTCGGCCAGGCCACGGATGGTCAACTTCTGGCCCGGTTGAAAACGCCCACTCATCAAGGCTTCGCGGATCTGCCGGTACACCTGCTCCTGCAAGGTATCGCGAGAAACCTGACGCAATGTGGGTAGGGGGATTGGATCTTGAGAAACAGGATCTTGAGAAACCGGACCTTCAGACATGGGATCTACCTGTGTTGTGGTTCTTGTGCCCGACAATATGTGATCACAAATCAAATATGTCAAACATCGAACCCTGATCCAAAACCTGCCATGGAAGACCGCTTTACCGCTAAAACCGCTTATTTATTCCGCACTGCGAAATATCATTCCGTATTGACCGCATTATTCATTGATGACAGGATTATTTTCGCCAAGTGATTCAAATAGCGGAATCAAGCTATCAGTGACTGGGACGTTGTCCCGCTGGTCACCCTGAACGCCACGCCGCGCCCATCGACCTCTCGCTGGCCTTCACCCCGGAGACTGCAGCAATGAGTTGCCAAACAGCCCTGCCAATCGTCGACAGCGCACTGCACGGAAACATCCTGGTGCTGACCCTCAACAACCCGCCGGTCAATGCCCTGGGGGTGGAGATCCGCCGCGGACTGCTGGCGGCCATCGACAGTGCCGGCGACAACCCGGCGGTCGAAGCCATACTGCTGGTCGGCGCAGGACGGCACTTCTGCGGCGGCGCCGACATTCGCGAATTCGGCAAGACACCCCAGGCGCCGACGTTGCCGGAAGTGGTCCAACGGATCGAGGACAGCAGCAAGCCGGTGCTGGCGACGATCCAGGGTGTGGCCCTGGGAGGAGGCCTGGAAGTCGCCATCGCCGCCCACTACCGTCTGGCCACCGGCAGCGCCCGGCTCGGTCTGCCGGAGGTGCTGCTGGGCCTGCTCCCCGGCGCCGGCGGCACCCAGCGTCTGCCGCGCCTGATCGGTGCCAGAGCGGCCCTGGAGCTGATGCTCAGCGGGCGCCACCTGAGCGCCGAGGAGGCCCTGGGCCTGGGCTTGGTCGACCGTCTGGGGGACAGTGATGACGCCCTGGCCGAAGGCCTGGCCTATATGCGCCAGTTGCTGGCACAGGGCGCCACTGTCCGACGTACCCGGGATGCCCAGGCCCTGAACGAGCAAACCGCCCAGCGCCAAGCGATCGATGCTGCCCGCCAGCAGGCCACGCAGAAATCTCGGGGCCTGCTGTCTCCGTTGCACATCATCCAGGCCGTGGAAGCAGCCCTCGATCAATCTTTCGAAGACGGCCTGCGCGAAGAACGCCGACTGTTTCTGGAGTGCCTCGACAGCCCGCAGCGCGCCGGGCTGGTGCATGCCTTCTTCGCTGAGCGCGAAGTGCTCAAGGCCCCCGAAACCCGCGCGGCAGCTCCCCGGGCCATTGCCCGGGTGGGCGTGGTGGGTGGCGGCACCATGGGCGCCGGCATCGCCGTGACGGCCCTCGACGCGGGCCTGGAAGTGACCATGATCGAGCGCGACCAGGACGCCCTGAATCGCGGCCGCGGCAATCTCGAAAAGGTCTACGACACCTTGATCGACAAAGGCCGCCTGACCCAGGCCGACAAAGCCGCGACCCTGGCCCGCTTCAGTGCCAGCACCGACTACCAGGACCTGGCCCACGCCGATCTGGTGATCGAGGCCGTGTTCGAGGACATGGCGGCCAAGCTTGCGGTATTCGCCGAACTGGATCGGGTGTGCAAGGCCGGCGCGGTGCTCGCCAGCAACACCTCCTACCTGGACATCAACGCCATCGCCGACAGCGTCTCGCGGCCCGCCGACGTCATCGGCCTGCACTTCTTCTCCCCCGCCAACATCATGAAGCTGCTGGAGATCGTGGTCCCGTCCAAGGTCGCCAGCGATGTCGTCGCCACCGCCTTCGAGCTGGCGAAGAAGCTGCGCAAGGTGCCGGTGCGTGCCGGGGTCTGTGATGGGTTCATCGGCAATCGCATCCTCGCGGTCTATCGCCAGGCCGCTGACCACATGATGGAAGACGGTGCCTCGCCCTATCAGATCGACCAGGTCCTGCGGGATTTCGGCTTCCCCATGGGACCCTTCCAGGTGACCGACCTGGCCGGTGGCGACATTGGCTGGGCAACCCGCCAGCGCAAGGCCGCCACCCGCGATCCCCGGGCCCGCTATGTACAGATCGCCGACCGCCTCTGCGAGCGCGGCTGGTTCGGGCAGAAAACCGGTCGCGGTTACTACCTCTATCCCGAGGGGCCGCGCAGCGCCAGGCAGGACCCGGAGGTCCTGGCGATCATCGATACCGAGCGGGCCCGGGCCGGCATCTCGCCCCGGAGCTTCAGCAACCCGGAAATCCTGCGGCGCTACATGGCGGCCATGATCAACGAAGGGGCCAACGTGGTGCATGAAGGCATCGCCCTGCGCCCCCTGGACGTGGACATCACCCTTATCCATGGCTACGGCTTCCCACGCTATCGCGGAGGGCCGCTCAAGTACGCCGACCAGTACGGCCTGCCCCAGGTCCTGGCGGATATCCGCGAATTCGCCGAAGAAGATCCGCTGTTCTGGAAAGCCTCCCCCTTGCTGGTGCAGTTGGTAGAGCGCGGCGAGAACTTCGACAGCCTCAACCACAGCCACTGACCAAGGAGCACGTCCCATGCGCGAAGCCGTCATAGTCTCCACTGCACGCACGCCCCTGACCAAGGCCCATCGCGGCGAATTCAACATCACCCCAGGCCCCACCCTCGCCGCCTTCGCAGTGCGCGCCGCGGTCGAGCGGGCCACCATCGATCCGGGGCTGATCGAAGATGCCATCCTCGGCTGCGGCTATGGCGAAGGCACCACCGGGCGCAACGTCGCGCGCCTGGCAGTGGTCCGTGCCGGCTTGCCCATCAGCATCGCCGGCACCACGGTCAACCGCTTCTGCGCCTCCGGGTTGCAGGCCATTGCCATGGCCGCGGGACGCATCGTGGTGGACGGCGCCCCGGCGATCATCGCCGGCGGCGTGGAAAGCATTTCGCAGATCCGTGGCCGTGGCGCCAGCGACGACCCGGACCTCGACCCCTGGCTGGTGCAGCACAAGCCGGAACTGTTCCTGCCGATGATCGAAACCGCCGACATCGTCGCCGCGCGCTATGGCATCAGCCGCGAGGCCCAGGACCGTTTTTCGCTGGCAAGCCAGCAAAAGACCGAAGCCGCACAACTGGCTGGCCGCTACCGCGAGGAAATCATCCCCTGCACCACCACCATGGCGCTGACCGACAAACAGAGCGGCAGGGTCAGCCAGCTTCAGGTCACGGTGGAGGCCGACACCTGCAACCGTCGCGGCACCACCTACGAGGCCCTGGCCAAACTGCAAGCGGTGCAAGGCCCTGAGCGTTTCATCAGCGCCGGCAATGCCTCGCAACTGTCCGACGGCGCCTCGGCCTGCGTATTGATGGAGGCCCGGGAAGCGTCCCGCGCCAACCTGACCCCCTTGGGGGCATTTCGTGGCATGGCGGTGGCTGGCTGCGAGCCCGACGAGATGGGCATAGGCCCGGTGTTCGCCGTGCCCAAGCTGCTGGCCCGACACGGCCTCAAGATCGAGGACATCGGCCTCTGGGAACTCAACGAAGCCTTCGCCTCCCAGGCGCTCTACTGCCAGCAGCGACTGGGCATCGCCGACGAATGCCTGAACGTCAACGGCGGCGCCATCGCCCTGGGTCACCCGTTCGGCATGACCGGCGCGCGCCTGGCCGGCCATGTGCTGCTTGAGGGACGTCGGCGGGGGGTGAAGTACGCCGTGGTCAGCCTGTGCATCGCCGGCGGCATGGGCGCCGCCGCGCTGTTCGAAATCTACTGAGGACATCGCCATGGACCTGAGTTTCACCCCACAAGAAGAGGCCTTTCGCGACCAGGTGCGAAGCTTTCTCGCCGAACGCCTGCCCCCTGCCCTGAGTGACAAGGTGGCCGCAGGCGAGCGCCTGTCCAAGGCCGATATGGAGCAATGGCATGCACTGCTCAACGCCCGCGGCTGGTTGGCCAATCACTGGCCCGAAGCCTTTGGCGGACCGGGCTGGAGCCCCGTGGAAAAGTTCATCTTCGAGCTGGAGTGCGGGCTGGCCAATGCGCCGCGCATCGTGCCCTTTGGCGTCAATATGCTGGGGCCGGTGCTGATCAAGTACGGCACCCCGCAGCAGCAGGACTATTGGTTGCCGCGGATTCTCGACGGCCGCCACTGGTGGTGCCAGGGCTATTCGGAACCCGGTGCTGGCTCGGACCTGGCGGCGGTGAAGACCACGGCCGTGCGCGACGGCGATCACTATGTGGTCAACGGCCAGAAGACCTGGACCACCCTGGGCCAGCACGCCAACATGATTTTCTGCCTGGTACGCACCGACCGTGAGGCCAAGCCCCAGGAAGGCATCAGCTTCCTGCTGATCGACATGGCCAGCCCCGGGGTCGAGGTGCGGCCGATCATCACCCTGGAAGGCGATCACGAAATCAACGAAGTCTTCTTCACCGACGTGCGGGTGCCGGTGGCCAATCGAGTGGGCGAGGAGAACAAGGGCTGGACCTGCGCCAAGTACCTCCTGACCTACGAGCGCACCAACATTGCCGGGGTCGGCTTGTCCATGGCCGCGCTGCAGCGCCTCAAGCGCGTGGCGGCGCAGCGCACCCGCCACGGCCGGCCGCTGCTGGAAGACCCGCAATTCGCCGCGCGCCTGGCACGGGTCGAGATCGATCTCGAGAACATGAAGACCACCAACCTGCGGGTGATCGCGGCCGTCGCTGGCGGCGGTGCCCCCGGCGCGGAAAGCTCGATGCTGAAAATCTGCGGCACGCAGATCCGTCAGGAACTGACCGCCCTGCTACGCCGGGCCATGGGCCCCGCCGCCCGGGTCATGGCGGCCCAGGAGCAGGCCGACGCGCTGGACCTGGGCCCGGCCTTCGCCAGCAGCGCGGCGGCGCAGTACTTCAACAATCGCAAGCTGTCGATCTTCGGCGGCTCCAATGAAATCCAGAAAAACATCATTTCGAAAATGATTCTCGGGCTCTGAGGGGGCGCACATGAACTTCGAACACAGCGCGGAGCAGCGCATGCTCGGCGACAGCCTGAACCGCTTCATCGCCCAGCAGTACAACCTGGAAAAACGCCAGCAGAGCCTGCAATCCGACCTGGGCTTCAACCCCGATATCTGGCGCCAGCTGGCGGACCTGGGGGTGATCGGCGCCCTGTTCAGCGAAGCCGACGGTGGCTACGGCGGCAGCGGCTTCGACCTGGCCCTGGTCTTCGAGGCCATTGGTCGCGGGTTGCTGGTAGAGCCGTTGCTGGGCAGCGCGGTGCTGGCCGGCGACGCCATCGCCAGCGCCGGCACCGAGGCGCAGAAAGTCGAGCTGGCGAAGATCATCGACGGCAGCCTGATCGCCGCCCTGGCCCATGACGAACCCGATAGCCACTACGAACTCAACCGGGTCGCCTGCCGCGCCGAGCCAGATGCCGATGGCTGGCGCCTGGACGGCCTCAAGAGCCTGGTCCTGCACGGCGAGCAGGCCGGTCTGCTGGTGGTTTCGGCACGCACCGCGGGGGCCATCGACGACCGCCTGGGAATTTCGCTGTTCCTGGTACCGGCAGATACCCCGGGCCTGCAGATCCGGGGTTGCGCCACCCTCGACAGCGGCCCGGTTGCCCAGCTGCGGCTGGACCAGGTGATCCTGCCGGGCTATGCCCTGCTGGGCGACCTGCACCAGGGTTACGCGCCCCTGGAGCGGGCGATTGGCCGAGGCGTGCTGGCGCTGTGCGCGGAAGCCCTGGGCGCCATGGAGGCCGCCAAGCTGGCGACCCTGGACTACCTGCGTACCCGCCAGCAATTCGGCCGTCCTATCGGTAGCTTCCAGGCACTGCAGCATCGCATGGCGGTGTTGTTGCTGGAGATCGAGCAGGCGCGTTCGGCAGTGATCAACGCCGCGGCCGCCCTCGACGCCGACCGTCTGACCCGCGAACGCAGCCTGTCGGCGGCCAAGGTCAGCATCGGCCGCATCGGCGTCCTGGTGGCAGAGGAATGCATCCAACTGCATGGCGGTATCGGCATGACCTGGGAGTTGCCACTGGCCCATTACGCCAAGCGGCTGGTAATGATCGACCATCAGTTGGGGGACGAGGATCACCACCTGCAGCGCTACGTCGCCCTTGGCCAAGCACCGACCCCATGAGTCTCTCGGACCGGCAATCACAGGCCCTGGGCAAAAGGGCGGCAGGTGTCGCCAATGTGGATGAGAACCGGCTGATCCTCGACTACAGCCTCAAGCTCTGGTAGCCGCCACAGCGTTCTCGGAAACGCCGCTGCCGGCAACTGCCGGCAGCGCTATCAAGCCACAGCGACTCAGAACACCTGGCAGCCAAGCCGTTGGCAAGCCTCTCGATACTCCGTGGCCAGGCGCGCCACCAGCACTTCGGCGGCCGGCACCGCGTGCAGAACGCCAATGCCCTGGCCACAGCCCCAGATCTCCTTCCAGGCCTTGGGCCGTTGCCGATCCGCGCCGAAGTTCATCTGTGAGGGGTCGCTGCTGGGCAATGCCTCGGGGTCCAGGCCGGCAGCGCTCAGCGAGGCTTTCAGGTAGTTGCCATGCACCCCGGTGATGAGGTTGGTGTAGACGATGTCCTCGGCCCCCGACTGGCGGATCATCTCTTTGTAGGCCGGTACGGCGTTGGCTTCAGCGGTGGCGATAAAGGCCGAGCCGATGTAGGCCAGATCGGCGCCCAGGGCCCGGGCCGCGAGGATCGATCGGCCCGAGGCGATGGCCCCCGAAAGCAGCAGCGGGCCGTCGAACCACTGGCGGATTTCCTGAACCAGGGCAAAGGGCGACTGGGTGCCGGCATGGCCTCCAGCACCAGCCGCCACCGCAATCAGGCCATCGGCGCCCTTGTCGATGGCCTTGCGGGCAAAGCGGTTGTTGATCACGTCGTGCAGCACGATGCCACCGTAGCTGTGCACCGCCTGGTTGATCTCGGGACGCGCGCCCAGGGACGTGATGATGATCGGCACCTTGTACTTCACGCAGACCGCCATGTCCTGCTCCAGCCGGTCGTTGGAGCGATGCACGATCTGGTTCACCGCGAAAGGCGCCGCAGGCCGCTCCGGGTGCAGCCGATCGTGCTCGGCCAGGGCCTGGGTGATCTGCTCGATCCACCCACTCAGGCGCTCTGCTGGCCGGGCATTCAAGGCCGGGAACGAACCGACGATACCGGCCTTGCACTGGGCGATCACCAGTTCAGGGGTGGAAATGATGAACAGCGGCGCCGCCACCACCGGCAAGCGCAAACGCTGTGAAAGAATCTCGGGCAAGCTCATGCTCTGGCTCCTGTGCCATTGACCAGAAGGTTCATGATTCGGCCAGGGCCACTGCGGCTCGGGGGGCTCTGGCGCTACGCGCCGTGATCAACACCAGGGCGCCGGCCAGCAGGTACATCACAATCCCCAGGTACATGCTGGAGACATGCCCGCCGGTATGGCTGTTGATCACCCCGTTGAGCCAGGGCGTAACGGCCGGCCCAAGGTTGCCCAGGCTGCTGATAAAGGCGATGCCCCCGGCAGTGGCCGCCACCGACAGGTACTCGCTGACCAGGGCGAAGAACAGCGGAGTGCCGGCCTTGATTCCCACGTAGGCCACACACAGGGCCGCTACCGACATCACCAGGTGGCCGTTGAGCAAGGTGATGATCGCCAGGCCGAATGCCGCGACGGCCATGCTGCCGACAAAGTGCCAGCGGCGCTCACGCTGCTTGTCCGAGTGCCAGCCGATCAGCACCATGCCGCCGATGCCGATGATATTGGGCACCGCCGTGATCAACCCCACCAGCAACAGGTCCTGGGTGCCCCAGCCCTGGATCAGGCTCGGCATCCAGAACACCAGCATGTAGGTGGCGCCCAGGAACATGAAATAGGCCAGGGACAGCAGGTAGATCTTGGGGTCGCGAAACATCTGCGCCAGGCTGTCCCGGGACTTGTGGCGGGCATTTTTCAGGTCCTGGGCCATGTCCTCCTTGAGCAATCGCTGCTCCCTTGAACTGAGCCACCGGGCCTGCTCCGGGCTGTCCTGCAGATATAGAAAGGCCAGCACCCCCAGCACGCTGGCCGGCAGGCCCTGGATCACGAACATCCATTGCCAGCCGTTGAAGCCGGCCACGCCATCGAGGTACTTGAGGATGCTCCCCGAAACGGGACCGGCGATCAGTCCGGCGACGGCGGCGGCCGTCATGAAGATGGCGATCACCTGCCCACGGCGCGGCGCCGGAAACCAGTAAGTGAAATACAGGATCACCCCCGGAAAGAACCCCGCCTCGAAGGCCCCCAGGAGAAAACGCAGGATGTAGAACTGCAACGGTGTGGCGACGAACATTATCGCCGCGGCCACCAGCCCCCAGCAGAACATGATGCGCAGCAGGGTCTTGCGCACACCACTGCGCTTGAGCATGAGGTTGCTGGGGACTTCGAAAAGAAAGTAGCCGATAAAGAAGATTCCGGCCCCAAGGCCATAGACCGCGTCGCCAAACGCCAGCGTCTGTTTCATCTGCAGTTGGGCATAGCCGATATTGACCCGGTCGAGGAAGGCGATCATGTAGCAGAGCATCAGCAGTGGCAGCAGGCGCCAGCGAATCTTCGCGTACAGCGCGTCGAGCTGCTGGCCTGGGTCGGGTGAAGCGTGCGGATCTTGGACAGTTATTATTTTTGTCGTCATTGTCGTCTCCGGCGCGGGCATTGGTTAGCGCATCAAGGACATCGCTGTTCAGGGCTGGCTGGCCTCGCGCTCCTGGAGCACCCGCCACATGACTTTGCCGGAGCCGGACTTGGGCAGGCTGTCGACGAACTCCAGCAGCCGCGGCACTTTGTAGGCGGCCATGTGCTCGCGCGCCCAGTCGATGATCTGCTGTGGACGGGTACGGCCAACGGCCTCGCTGCGCAGGACCACCAGGGCTTTGACGGTTTCTCCGCGGTAGGTGTCCCGGGCCGCGATGACACAGGCTTCATGCACCGCCGGGTGCTTGAACAGCAGGGCCTCCACCTCCGCCGGCCAGACCTTGAAACCACTGCTGTTGATCATTCGCTTGAGGCGATCGGTGAGAAAGAAGTACCCCTCCTCGTCCATGTGGCCAAGGTCGCCGGTGCGCAGGAAGCGCTTGCCCTCGAATTCGACAAAAGCCGCCGCGGTCGCCTCGGGGTTGCGCCAGTAGCCTTTGAACAGCATCGGCCCCCAGGTAATGATTTCCCCCACCTGGCCCGGCTCCAGTTCTTTGAGGGTCTGGGGATCGACCACCCGCGAGTCGACGCCGAAGAACGGCATGCCCAGGCATTGCAGCTTGGCCCTCTCGGGGGGGTTGCCATGGCTGGCGGCGGCGGTTTCCGTGAGCCCGTAGCCTTCGAGAAAGGTCAGGCCGAACTCCTCCCGCAAGCGCTGCGCCACGGCCTCCGGCATCGCCGCTCCGCCGCCATTGATATGCACCAGGCTGGACAGCTCGAACTCCTGGTAGTTGGGGCTGGCGAACAGGTCGATGATCATGGTCGGGATGCAGGTCCAGTGAGTCACCCGATGACGGGAAATCAGGCGCCCGGCCAGTTCCCGGTCCCAACGCGGCATGATCACCGTGCTGGTGGCGTCGAACACCGCCCGCAGGACAAAACACACCAGGCCGGTGATGTGGAAGAACGGCACCACCCCCAGGCCCACCGACTCGACGGTGGACTGGGTCCAGCTGCCGCTGACCGCGTTGCTCATCAGGCTGCGATGGGTGTGCATGCAACCCTTGGGGTGGCCGGTGGTGCCCGAGGTGTATTGCAGCATGGCCAGGTCGTCGGCCTGGGCGTCATGGGGCCCCGGGCTCAAGGCCAGGTCGAGCACTTCAAGCCAGTGCCGGTAGCCCGTGGCCAGGGGCGGCGCGCTGCGCAGCCAGGCATCGATCTCGGGACTGGGGGCTTCCGCCGGATGCAGGTCCGCCGGCGCCGGCATGGCATCGCTGTAGCGGGTCACCAGCAGTTCGCGCAATTGCTGCTCGGGCGCCAGGGTGGCGTTGGCCGCCTGGGCAATCGGCGTCAGGTCCGCCGCACAGATCAGCACCCGCGCCTGAGCATCGTCGAGCTGATAGCTCAACTCCTCCACCTTGTTCATCGGGTTGACCGGCACCACCACCGCATTCGCTCGCAGGATGGCGTAGTAGGCGACGATGAATTGCGGACAGTTCTGCAGGTACAGCACCACCCGATCCCCGGATTCGACGCCCACGCTCTGCAACCAGCCGGCCAAGGCCAGGGCCTGGGCACGCAACATCGAAAAACTCAGCTCCCGACCGAAGAAGCGATACGCCACTTTGTCCGGGTAGCGCTGGGCGGCCACCTCCAGGTTGAACCACAGCGAGGTGGCGGGCACCGTCAGCGCCAGGGGCAAGCGTTTGGGCCAGACACGGTGATGAGGACGCTGAGTACGGATCGTGGACATGGAGCCTCCTTCAAGCCCTGGGTCGATCGGGATGCAACCTCCGGATCGGGTCGATCCTGCCCCATGCACCCGGTTCATTTCAATCACTTATATTCCGCTGTGCGAAATATCATTCCGTATTGACCGGTAGATTATTCGCTGACATTCTGCATTTCAACGCGCAAATGCCTCTGCGAAACACAATCAGAAAAATCACCGCCTGCCGGTCATGGGCGCCTCGCCTCCCGCGACTCGGACCAGGACCTGACCCCAAGGGCCATCGCCTATGAGTGCCGTACCTGACGCGCCGATACTGCAAGGTCTGTTCAGTGGCTTCGCCGCCCATCTCGGCTTGGACCTGCAGCAATACCAGCAGGCGCAGACCGTCATCGCGGTCACCGTCCAGCCCCATCACCTCAATCAGGCCGGCAATCTGCACGGCGGCGTCATCGCCTCACTGGCCGACACCGCCATGGGCATGAGCGGAACCTGGCACGCCGACCCCGAGCAATGGCGGCTGGCCCTGACCCTGTCGTTGAACATCAACTACATGGCGAGCACACCCCCGGGGACCGAAGTCCGCGCGGTGGCTCGCACCCGGGGCGGCGGCGTGAAGATCTTCATGGCCAGTTGCGACCTGCTGGATGCCGAGGATCGACTGCTGGCCAGCGCCGAGGGCGTTTTCAAGCGTGGCCGACTGCGCCTCGACAGCCGCTGAGGCGGTCAGCCGCAGACGCTGGATCGACCCGCTACGACCGCCTGACGAGACGGCTGCCTGCCTGGCGCAATAGTGTTCCGAGAGGGAATCGTCGATTTCATTTCAAGCGGTTCCGGGATAACATTTTTGCCCTGTTTCCAAGAACCCGCTGTCTGGTCAACTGGCATTGCGCCCGGCACCAGCCCCTACCGGAAGACCCCATGCACGACCCGAACGACGCCCCGGAACCAGCGCCCAAAGACCGCAAGTTCGTCGAAGCCCTGGCCCGTGGCCTGGAAGTCCTGCGGGCCTTTACCCACGGTCACGCGGTACGTGGTAACCAGGACATCGCCCGCATCACCGGCCTGCCCAAACCCACGGTTTCGCGCCTGACCTACACCCTGACGCAGTTGGGCTATCTCAAGTACAACCAGGACCTGGAGAAGTACCAGCTGGATTCGGCGGTACTGGCCCTGGGTTACGCCTACTCCGCCAGCCTGCGGGTTCGCCAGTTGGGCAAACCCTTCATGGACGAGTTCTCCCGGCGCACCAACACCACGGTCAGCCTGACCTGTCGCGATCGCCTGTCGATGATTCACGTGGACAGCAGCCGCCCGCCGGAAGTGGCCAGTCTGCGCATGGAGCCCGGGTTGCGCCTGCCCCTGGCCACCAGCGCGGCGGGACGGGCCTACCTGGCGGCTACGCCGAAAATCGAGCGTGACCATCTGCTGCGGGAAGTGGCGAAAAAAGTCGGAGATGAATGGCCGGTCCTGGAAAAGTCCCTGGAGGACTCCTTCCGTGAATACGAAGCCTTTGGCTTCTGCCTGTCGCTGGGAGAGTGGGACCGCAACGTCAATGGCGCCGGCGTGCCACTGCGTCTGGCCGACGGCAGCATCATGGCCCTGACCTGCGGAGCCCCGAGCTTTCAGCTGTCCAGTGAAAAACTTCAAAACTCCCTGGCCCACCAGTTGGTGATGCTGGCCCGGGATCTGGAAAGCCTCGGCGTCTGAAGCAGACGCCAGGGCAGATGTTCGGCTTGTGCAACGAGCCGGGTACATCGGGTACGCCATGAATGGCCATGACGCACCCTGGACCGGCCCCGGAATCAGCGGGGCCGTCCCATCAGTTACTCGTCACCCCACCGGTCATAGCCAGCAATCACCTGGATATTGCCGAAGGCTGCGGATTGACGAATGTCACCCAAGTCCAGGCCCGCCAGGCCACCCAGCCGCGCATCCCGGCTGCCGGTGACCTCGCCGCTGGCCAGCGTATTGACGATCTGGGCCTTGTTCTGCCCCACCAGGCCGCCGACCAGGCTGTAGCTGCCGCCGGTGACCGCGCCTTTGGCCGAGGCCGTGTCGATCAGGCTGTCACCCTTGTCGACACCATGACTGCCCACCAGTCCACCGACCATGCTCTTGGCGCCGGCACTGACGTCACCGCGGGCCTCGACCGATTTCAGGTTCCCGGTGTTGTAACCGATGAGTCCGCCGACATGGCTTTGATCCTTGGCCTGGACATCGCCCAAGGCCAGCGCTTGGGCAACGAGCCCGCCGGCGTTGGAGCCGATGAGGCCGCCCACATGGCTGTTGCTGGAGCCCTGAACCCTACCGGACGCTTCGGCCATGCTGATGTCGCTGTCAAGGTTCTGCCCGACCAGGCCACCAAGGTGCTGGCCGTTCGCCGCATTGACCGAGCCGCTGGCGTTGACGTTGCGCAGAACACCGTCGCGGTTGAGCCCCACCAGGCCACCGGCCGTGGCAAAGCCTGTGCCCTGCAGCGCGCCGCTGGCCGAGGAGTCGCTGATCCGGCCCGATTCGTTGCGCCCGACCAGGCCTCCAACGTTGCTCGCGCCGTTGCCGGATAGGGCAACCCCTGACTGGGAGCCCTCGATACGGCCGCCCTCGTTGTAGCCCACCAGGCCGCCCAGGTTCGTGCCCTTGTAGCTGTAGCCGGCGCCACTGTAGACCGCTCCGGAGCTTGCGGAATTGGCAATCAACCCTTGACGGTTGATGCCCACCAATCCACCCACTCCGCCCTCGGCATGGCTGGCGATGCTAGCGGTAAGCCGGGCATCGGCGCGGCTGTTGGTCACGCTGCCACCACCGGCCGCTCCCTGGCGATTCTCACCCACCAGGCCACCGGCCGCCGAAGTGTAGGCATTACCCAGCACCACGCCGCTCATGGACGACGCATCGATGGAGCCACCAAAGTTGCTCCCCACCAGCCCACCCACCAGGTTGTCCTGCCGGCTCTTGGCATTCACTCGCAGATCGCTGGCGCTGACGTTGGCAATGCTGCCGCTGTTGCGCCCGACCAGGCCGCCGAGCGCGCCGGAACCGGAGGTGGCACCGTTGATGGTCATCGAGGCCAGCTTGAGGTTGCTGATGCTGCCGGACGAACTGGCGAACAATCCGCCATCGGCGCCGTTGCTGTTGACCGTGAAGCCACTGAGGGTATTGCCCAGGCCATCGAAGACGCCGCTGAACCCCTGCTGCCCACCTATTGCGGTGAGGGCGCTGCTGCCATGGACGGAGTTGCCGAGGACATAGCGACCCGCCAAGTCTTTATCGATCGCCTGCAACTGCTTGGCATTTTGAATGACGCTGTAGTCCGCGCCGTTGGCGTCAAAGCGAGCACCGCTGCCGGACAGCGTGACGCGTCCATTCTGGCCCAGCGCAACATCGCCACCGTGATTGATCCCAAGACTGCTGTTGCTGCCGCTCAGCACAAGCTGACGGTTGAGCTTGATATCGCCCTGGGCATCGAGTTCGACCCGGGCATTGGCGCCGCCGGCAAACAGACTGTCATCCAGGCGGATGTCCTTGGCCGAAGAGAGACTCAAGCGGTTGCCGCTGAACCAGAAGATCCCGTTGTCCACCGCCACGTCGCCCTTGCCACTGGCCAGTTCGATATGGGTCGTGGCCAGGTTGCGCGACAGGGTATCGGCATGCACGGTGTTGCTTTTGGCGCTGATGAACGAGCCGACCTTGACGTCGTTGCTGGCGATCTTCCAGGTGCCCGTCTGGCCGTCCCTGGACTGGGTGTTGACCTTGGTCGGCAACTGCACCCGAGTGCTCGCCCCCCGAGTCTCGATCACCCCGCCATCGCCCTCGCCAGCCAGTGCGCTGGCCTGCAGCGTACCGTCAACATTGACCACCCCCACAGCGCCGCCATCCAGGGTGATCCGCCCGGCTTTTTGCGACAGGGTATTGGCTTCGATGGTGCCCTGGTTGTTGACCACGGTCTGCAGCATGGCACCGGCGCCCTTGGCGGTCATCAACACCTGTCCGCCGTCGGCCTTGAGCAGGCCACCATTGCTTGCCAGCGCATTGACCGCTGCGGCATCCACTTGCAGCTCCAGCAGTTGGTTGTTGTCGAAACTGACGGTGAAGCCATTGCCCGCGCCCAACGCCACGCTCCCGCCCTGGGCCTTGATCGTGCCCTCGTTGCGCACATTCGCCCCCAATAACGCGATAGCGCCACCGTCAGCGGCGGTGATGGTGCCCTGGTTGAGGATTTGCGCCCCTGAAGTCCCGGCGAACTTGTAGTTGCCCGCGTTGAAATCGGCATCGCTGAGGTTCTGGGTCGAAGCCACCAGGCCGCCGACATTCACTTGCGCGCCCTGGCCGAAGACCACCCCGTTGGGGTTGATCAGGAACACCTGGCCGTTGGCATTGATCTGCCCGTGGATCTGACTGCCATTGACACCTATCACCCGGTTCAAGGCGATCGAGGTACTGCTGGGCTGGTTGAAGGTCACCGACTGCTCGGCACCCACGTTGAAATCCTTCCAGTGGGTGATCAGTTTGTCGCTGTGCTGGTTGATGGACAGGTGCTGGCCCTGGGTCTGCATATCAGCGCTCCCGGACACCACTTGCGCGCCTGTCGGCAAGGCGAAGGCCGAGGGCCCGCCGATCAATGCCAGAAGACTGGCGGCCGCCACCACCAGGCCCTTGCCCGAGCCGGAGCGGCGCCGACGGCGCGCCCCTTCATGGGTCACGTTCCAGCAACCCTGGGCCTGGTTCCAGACCAACGCGTAAATCTTGTTCATGCAAATACTCCTTATCGGTTGAACAACGCCCTGCAAACCTTTACAGGGCGGCACAACATCCAAAGATCCGCTGGGACCGTTGAAGCGTTGTTTAGGGCGCACGCAGGGCACAGGCGCGCCTGCGCCAAGGCAATCCATGGCGCAACTGGGTTTGCTCGGTGCCTGTCGTGGTCAGGGGAAGGTAAAGGTGAACTCCGCAGCGCCATTGGCCTGGCCGGCTTCGATTTCGTCGTCGTTGCCGGTGCGGATGTAGCTGGCCCGCAAGGGAATGCTTGCGCCATCACCCACGCGCTGCATCTCGTAGCTCTCACCGTTGTATTGGATCGGGAGCCGGGTCAGGTCGTTGATCACCACGATGCCGAAGCCCTTGGCGGGCCGGGACTGGGTCGAGGAACTCAGACCGAGGATTCCCGGGGGCATCGAGGCAGAAGACTTGTCGGTGAAACTGATGCGCGGTTTGGCATTGGCTGCACAACGACTCAGCTCAATGCGAAAAGGTACCTGTGGCGAGGTGTCGTTGACCTTGGGAAAGTCCGTCAGGGCAAAGCGCCCCAAAGGCACAGGGATGGTCTTGTAGCCCTCGACCACGCAGGTATTGGGAATCACGATCGGTCCGCCGCCGCCCATGCTGATCAGCTCGGGCCCCATCAATGGGTAATTGTGCCGGCAGATGCCAGGGGGGGTGGTGTCGGTGGGCCATGCCACCTCGGAGCCCAGGCGCGCCAGGTTGGCGGGCAGGTCGAATGCATAGAGCATCAGGTTGGAGCTGCCGACGACACTCTCGACGGTCAGTTTGCCGCTGGGCAACTGGTCCGGCGGTACCGTCAGGATCAGTGATTGAGTGAAGCGGGTGATCATGGTCCCGAAGGGACGCCCACCGGTGTCGTAAACGAGTTCGCTTTTTTCCAGGGCGATCAGCTTGGGGGTCTGTGTCAGGGTCAGGGGCCCGCCATCCTGGGGGTTCACCGTAACGCGAAAGCCTATTCCCTCGACGTTGGTCGGTGCGGATTGAAAACGTTGCGGCGTACCGCCACTCCAGTTGCCAACCGTGACCAACTCGCGCTCCCGGTTACCCGAGGGGGAATAGCGGAAGTTGGTGTACAGGCTGACCGCGCGCTGCCACAACACATCGCCCTCCTTGGCCCTGCCGTCCAACGGCGTAACCGCCACCCACGGCGTGCCATCACCGTTGCTGAACTCACAGTTCAGCGCAAAGCCATTGACCGTGGCGGCTTGCACGCCCCCACAGGACAACCCTGTCAACAGCACTGCGCCCACCCACAGGCAACGTCGTTGCAGATCAGCTACCAGCCTGAGCCATTGGCGAATCATCTGTCATTCTCCCAGCCTGCGCCTGTGTACCGCGGCCCCTGAAAACGGCTGCGTGATGCACAAGCGAGATGGATTGCACAGCGATGGCCGGCTGCTTCCGGCCATCGGCAAAGAACAGACAGGGGACGGAACAAGCAGGTACCCGCCAGCAGCCCCGATACGCCCTGCACCGGCACGGCGTATCGAGAAACTGCGTCTCCCCTGTACTACCTCATCAGTTGCGGATATCGCCCTGATTGAGGCCAACCAACGGTACCTGGGTCGCCTGCCCCAACGCGGTGTTGTAGGCCAGGATTCCGTCGTTGACGCCGGCCAGGCCACCGTAGATCTGCTTGCCGTTCGCGAGGAACTTGACGTTGCCGTAAGCCACGGACTGACGAATATCCCCCTGGTTCAAGCCGACCAATCCACCCAGAAGGGCAGAGCTGCCGCCGCTCACCTCGCCACTGGCCAAGGAGTTGGCGATCCGCGAGTTGTTCTGCCCGACCAGGCCACCAACGGTACTCTGGACACCGCCCACGACGTTACCTTTGGCCGATGCGGTATCAATGCGGTGATCCACATAATCGCCGTTGGTCCCTATCAAGCCGCCGACGAAGCTGCTGGCGCCGCCGCTGACATTACCGCTGGCCTCGACTGAACTCAGGTCGCCATTATTGAGCCCCACCAACCCGCCGATATAGCTCAGGGTGCCGCCTGTGACCTTGCCGCGAGCCACTGCATATTCGGTAGTGCCGGCAAAGTTGTTCCCGATGAGGCCGCCGATGTTGCCGCTGCCACCCCCCACAACCTCACCGGTGGCTTCAGCGGTGTGGATTTCACTGCGGCTGTTCTTGCCCACCAGACCGCCAACGTTGGCACCGGTCGAGTCGGCAACCCTGCCGGAAGCACTGACGTTGTTCAGCACGCTGTTCTGGTTCAAGCCCACCAGGCCGCCTGCTGCCGCTGACCCCGTACCGGTGATCGCACCGCTGGCGCTGGAGTCAGTGACGGTGCCGTCGTTGTTGAAGCCCACCAGGCCACCGATGTTGCTGGCGGCGTAACCCCAGACGTTGACCGAGGAGCTTGCGCGCTCGATGGAGCCGCCCTGGTTGTAGCCCACCAAGCCACCCAGGTTCGGGTCCTGGACGTAGCGGTTGAAACCGGTGCCGACGGTGCCGGCACTGGAAGAGTCGGCAATCGAACCGCCCTTGTTGACCCCCACCAGGCCGCCCATACCGCCAACGGGACTGATCTGCATGGTGCCCAGGACCTGCACGTTGGTGCGGCTGTTGGTGATGGAACCGGTGCCGGCGAAACTGTTGCGGTTTTCCCCTACCAGCCCGCCGACAGCCAGGGTGTAGCCATTACCGGTGACGGTACCGGCCATGGTTGCACGATCGATTTTGCCGCCGGAGTTGATCCCCACCAGGCCACCGAGGTAGTTGTTCTGATTGCTGTTGGCAACCACCCGCAGATCGGTGGCACTGACGTTGGTGATGGTGCCGCTGTTCAAGCCCACCAGCCCGCCGATATTGCCGAAGCCGGCGCTGGAGGTCGTGCCGTTGATGGTCATGGAGGCCAGCTTGAGGTTGCTGATATCACCCGACGACTTGCCGAACAGACCACCGTAGGAGCCATCGGTGTTGACGGTGAAACCGCTGATGGTATTGCCCAGGCCATCGAAGGTCCCGGTGAACTGGTTACTGCCACCAATGGACTTGATGCTGCCACTGCCCTTGATGTCATTGCCCAGAACATAAAGACCGTCGAGGCTGGTACCGATCGCTTGCAGCTGCGCGGCGTTCTGGATCACGTTGTACAGGTCGCCATTGGCGTCGAACCAGGCGCCACTGCCGGACAGGGTGACCCGGCCATCCTTGCCCAGGGCATAGGAATTGCCGTAGTCCAGACCCAGGCTGTTGTTGATCCCGGTGAGTTCCACCGCGCCATTGAGCTTGATGTCCCGATCGGCATTGAGCTCGATGCGAGTTCCGCCGCCGCTGCCCTTCAGGCCGCTATTGATGTGGATGTCCTGGGCCGAGTTGACGCTCAGTTGATTGCCGCTGGCCCAGGCAATGGCGCCGTCCACCGAAACGTCACCGCTCTTGCTGTTGAGCTCGACATTGGTGGTGGCCAGGTTGTGCGCCAGGGTATCGGCATACACGTTGTTGTTGCCGGCCGTAGCGGTAGGGCCGACCTTGACCTCGTTGGAGCTGATCTTCCAGGTGCCGGCCTTGCCGTTGTTGGCCAGGGTGTTGACCCGCGCGGCCAGTTGCACCTTGGTGTTGGCGCCCTTGGTCTCGACCACACCGCCATCGCCCACCGAGGTCAGCGCACTGGCGCTCATCGAGCCGCCGACGTTGACCACACCCACGTCACCGCCATCCAGGGTGATCTTGCCGGCCTTGCGCGACAGGGTGTTGGCTTCGATGGCGCCCTGGTTGTTGACCACGGTCTGCAGCATAGAGCCGGCGCTCTTGGCGGTCATCAGCACCTGCCCGCCGTCGGCCTTGAGCAGGCCGCCGTTGCTTACCAGGGCATTGATCGCCGCGGCATCCACTTGCAGGTCCAGCAGGTTGTTGCTGTCGAAACTGACGGTGAATTCATTGCCACCGCCCAGGGCCACCCGGCCCTTCTGGGCCTTGATGGTGCCGTCGTTGCTCACGCTCTTGCCGATCAACGCCACGTTGCCGCCGTCAGCAGCGGTGATCATGCCTCTATTGACGATCTGCGCTGTTGAGGTGCCGGCAAACTTGTAATTGCCAGCGGTGAAGTTGGCATCGGTGATGTTCTGGGTCGAGGCCACCAGGCCGCCGACATTCACCTGCGCGCCCTGGCCGAACACCACCCCGTTGGGGTTGATCAAAAACACCTGGCCATTGGCCTTGATCTGCCCCTGGATGTCACTGCCGTTGACGCCGATCACCCGGTTCAGGGCGATGGAAGTCTTGGTCGGCTGGCTGAAGGTCACGGTCTGGCCGTTGCGCACACTGAAGTCGTTCCAGTTGGTGATCAACTTGTCGGTGTGCTGGTTGATCGACATCTGCTTGCCGTTATCGAACGTCAGGATATCCGCCGTCCCGGAGACCACGGTTCCCCCGGTTGGCAAGGCGAAAGCCGCGGGCAGACCGCCCAGGCCCAGCAAGCCGGCAACCATCGCCACCAGGCCTTTGCGGGTTGCGCAACGACGGCGGCGACGGGCGCCTTCGTCGGTCACAGTCCAGCAACCCTGGGCCTGATTCCATACCAATGCATAAACCTTGTTCACGTTGACTCCTCATCTATCAATTAACGCCCTGCAACCTTTGCAGGACGGCACTGCATCCGAAGTACACGCAGGCCTTCAGAAATACTGTGTGGCGCTGGCCCAGATCCGCGGTGTGCGTTCGGGTCCGCTGCTTTCCTGGCTGTTGTTCAGGGGCCAGGCGCCGGTCACGCTGATCTGTTGCGATGGCCCGCTCCAACTGGCGCCCACACCGGCGCCCGAGAGCTGGCGGCGGTTTTCCTCGCGGGTCCAGGGACGTTTGTTGACCTGCACCGCACCGTGGTCGACAAACGTCTTGAGCTGCCAGCGAGGCGCCAGGGCGTAGCGCAACTCCAGGCTGGCCTGCCAGCCCTGGTCGCCACTGCCATTCCCCTGGGGATAGGCACGTACGTCGAACGGACCGCCCACGCCGAACTTTTCCGAGCTGTCCAGGTTGGCTGACGCCCACTGAGCGTTGAGCTGGGTGTAGAGCTGAAAACGCGGGCTCAGGTACTGCAGGCGCGCGGCATTGAGGTTGAACTTCTGGAAGCCGCCGGCGGTACCGGCGGTGAAGTGATCACGCCATTGGTCACCAGGATCGTCGAGGCTCAGCCGCCCACTGCCAAAGGTGAGGTAGAAGAAGGTCTGGCCGCCGCCGAGCAGGCTGTCCTGGACATTGCCATTGAGGCCCAGGCTCCAGAGTTCCACGTGTTTCTTGCTGCTGACCTCGAACAGATCGATGTCATCGCGCAGGCGCTTGTCCTCGTATTGCAACTGGGCGCTGAGATCGAAGGTACGGCTGCGGATCAGCGGCTGGGTGACAAAGACGCTGCCGATGCTGGCCTGGCCGTGGGCCTCCAGCAGTTCAAACACCTTGCCCAGCTCATAGGTCATCTGCGAATAGGCCACGCCCAGGCTGGTGGACCAGGGGCCAAGCGGGAGCTTGTAGGCGGCGCGGTAGTAACGCTGATCCTCATCGCTGCCCAGCACCCGCAGGTTGAGCTGGTCGCCCAGGCGCAAGGGGTTGTTCAGATTGAGGCTGCCCCCCAGCCGATATTCGCCGGTGTAGTAGCCGCCATAGTTGTCGGCTTCCAGGCTGCCGCTGGCCCAGGGCCCGGGCCGGGCATCGATCAGCAGGTCGGTGGTGCCGCGCTGCTCGCCGGCACGCAAGGTGCCCTTGACCCGTACTCCGGGCAGGTCGCTCAACAACAGCAGACTGCGCTCAAGGTCATCGCTCAACACCGGGGCATCGCTCTGGAATGACGACAAAGGACCACGAAGCACCGAGTCCAGGGCCCGGGACTGGTTGTGCAGTTCGATACGGCCGTAACGCCCCTCGATGACCTCGATGCGTACCACGCCGTCCTCGATCTCCTGGGCCGGTAGAAAGGCCCGGGCCAGCATGTAGCCCTGGCTTTGGTAATAGGTGGTCAGGCGTTCGGCAGCCGCACGCAACTGGTTCAGGTCCAGTTCCTGCCCCTTGAGGTCCGCCAGTAGCGCCAACAGGGTCGGATTGGAAAACGCCTGATTGCCCACCAGCACGAAGTCGTTGACCTGCAGGCGAATACCCGAGGTATCCGGGGCGGGTGCACTCGCTGGCTTGACCGCCGGTAGGTCCAACTCCGGTTCCGCCGGTTCCGGCAACGCCGGTTGGGTGGCCTCGATATCACGCATCGCCCGCCCCGCGCTGGGTACATACCCGGCGGCCGTCGCCAGCCCCGGCAGCAGCAAGAGCAGGCTCAAACAACTTCTGGACAGCCGTTGCCCAGCCCACGCAAGGTACCCGGCCGGCGGGCCGCTCAATGACTTGCCCAAGGCAACTTCAGTCTTGTATCCGCGCACTTCCACTCAGCGTCTCCCCGCTGTCTGTTGCCACTTGGTAATGAACCACCGCCTGATCCGGGGTCGTTCCTGGTACTTCGGGCAGGGCGATCCGCGCCGAGCCAAAAGGCTCCACGGTGATGCCCTGTAAACTGATGGATCGACTGCCGCTGCCCAGCGCCAACTGGGCAAAGGACACGTAATACGGCGTCGGATTACTGGCCAGCAGTGCGCCTTCACCCTTGCCCTCGGCGGCGAAGCGCCACCTGAGCTGGCGTACGGCCTGGTCTGCCGTGCCCGGTAAGCCCTGGGGGCGATACAGCAGCTTCATGCGCATGCGGTAGGCCAGGCGCAGGACGTTCTCGGTCACCGGCAGCCGGGACGGCACTTCCAGAAAGTTGATCCAGAACACCGACTCCCGATCGCTAGGCAGCGGCTCACCGCTGTAGCGCAGCATCAGGGCCGTGCGCTGCATGGGCTCCAGCCGGGAGATCGGCGGCGACAGTACGAAAGGCACCGCCAGCCCGCTGGGACTGGCCTTGGCATCGCCCTTGTCCAGCCAGGCCTGCAACAGGATCGGCGCCTGGCCGATGTTGCCAACCCTGATGCTCATGACGGATTTGTCAGCGGGGAAGATGAACCGGGTGCCGGCAATCGACAGGTCGGCCTGGGCCCAGGCACTGCACCACAGCAGCAGCGCCGCCAGCAGCCAGCGGCCAACACCGGCACGGCGTGGCATGTCTCGCCCTTTCAGGTAGCGCATCAAGGCTCTCCCCCCTGGCGTGAACCCGCGTTGCCAGCGGGAGGTGTCCGGCAGGGAAGCTGGAGCAGGTCATAACCGGAGGCGGACGCCGGATCACGGGGCGGCAACTGGTAGTCGATCAGGCAGCGCTGGTCCGGCTCAGTGCCCCACTCCACACGCAGGGTTCCCTGGTCCTGTTCGGAACGCAGCACCAGGCGACTGCCTTGGCCGACGGCCCCCAGTTCGGCGCCGCTCTGGTCATCGACGGCGACCGCGGCAAACGGCAATTGCCGGCCGTTGGGCTGTCGGCTATCGATCAGGAACGCCCGGGCCCTGCGGGTGGGATACGAGAGCATGACCACCGCGCCCGCCACCGGCGCGACGTTGCGCGAACTGACCTGCAGTTCGACATCGTCGGCCATGCCGCTGGGATCGATGTCCACGGTATTCAATTGATAGGGGCTCAGGCTCGGCACCACGGCGTAGCCGCTGCCATCCACCCGCGTCCGGGCATAGCCGACCCTGGCACCCTTGGCATGGGGGGCGTACACCAGGCCCGAGGTTTCACTCAGGGTCTGGGAGAAGGTCAGGCCGCCCCGATGCAAGACCATGCCTCCGGAAGCCCCCAGGGATTGCTGGCGATAGTCGCTGCCCTGGGAAAAACTCGAGCTCAGGGACACCTCGGGCATGAAGTAGTTGAAGCTGGCGTTGGTCGCGGTTTCGCGCTGACGTTGATCATGGGACGCGGACACGGCATAGGTAGCATCGCCCCGCTCCCCCAGGGTCCCGGACACACCGCTGGTGTAATGCGCGCCGGAGTTCTGGTCGTGACTGGCGTAGGCGTTGACCGTCGTTCCCCGCCGTCCCTCGTGCCCCAAGGGGATCGACAGGCTGAAACTGAAATAGGTGTTGTCCGCCCCGGCTCCACGTCCCGAGCCATTGCTGGACGCGCGCATGCGCTGGGCCATGAATGAGTAGCTGTTGCCCCGCCATTGATTGCCGTAGCCCAGTGCGAAATTCAGGGTCTGGCCCTGGCGATTCCAGTACTTGAGGCTGGAGCCGGTGACATACAGCTGGCCGCCGCCCTCGCCCAGTTGCTGGTTGATGTTCACGTCCAGGCGGTCCCGCACGCGGGAAAACGACTCGGCCCTGGCACCACGCTCCACGTAGTCCTGCAAGGCAATGGCGTCATGCAGCCCCAGATAGCCACTGGTGGAATAGCGATACGCCAACAGGGAAAACTGCGTACCGCTGACGGGCAGGTTCTTGCTGTAGGAAAGGCGCAGGCTCGACCCCTGCAGGCTGCCGTCCCGGGGCAATTCGGTTCTGGCCTGAGTCAGGTCCAGAGCGAAAGCGCCCACTGAGGTATTCAGCGCACTGCCGATCAGCGCCGACATGTAGCTGCCGGTCACTGCCGTACCGAGGTAACCGGTCAGCTGGTTATCCAGCCCGCGGTGCACCGTGCCCTGGGCCACATACTGCTCGCCGCCAAGCCCCGGATCGGTGACCTGGCCCGCCGTCAGGCTGTAGCGTGAAGTGCCCGGCCGCAGCAATTGCACGGTGGTGGCAAAAGGCACGGTGAAACGGCTGATTTTTCCATTGGCCTCGGTGACCGTTACCTCCAGGTCACCGCCAAAGCTTGCCGCCTGCAAATCGGCAATTTCGAAGGGGCCGGGGGCAACCGTCGTCTCGTAGATCAGATAGCCGCGCTGATACACCGACACCTTGGCATTGGTGCTGGCGGTGCCCCGCACTTGCGGTGCGTAGTAACGCTGGGTATCGGGCAACATCCGCGGGTCGCTGGCCAACTGAACGCCGCGAAACGACACCGAATCGAACAGATCGGCATCGGTCACGCTTTCCCCCACCAGCAACTGCGAGTGCCAGTCCGCCAGCTCGGTCTGGGCATAGATATAGCCACGCTGATAGCGGCTGCCCAATTCCGGCGACCAGGTCGCGGTACCGCTGTGGCGCAGGCGCAATGCGCCGATATTGAGCCCCATGTTGAGCCCGGCGTAGCCATTGGTCTGGCTTTGTCCACGGCTCTGGGAGCTGAACAGGCTGGTGTTGTAATTGAGCACCGCCGCGGACACTCCGGAATCCCAGCTCGCCGGATCGACGTAGGTCTTCGACAGGTTCGGCTGGAGGAAGAACTGCGGCACCGACAGTTCGATCTTCTGCTCGGCGATATTGATGCGGCTGGTTACCCCAGGGATGTAGCTGCCCAGGTCTCCACAGAACAACCCCTCCCCCATGAGCGGGTGGGACGCCCCGGCTCCCTGCGCAGCATCGGCCTTGTGCAGGTCGATCCCCAGTTGCTGCAGCGACCCGCGATCGAAGCACGGCTGGCTACCTTGCTGCTCGTCGCTGGCACGGAACTCGACCTCCAGCAACGCCCGCCATTGGCCACTCACCAGCAGATCGAGCAGGTATTTGCCGGGCGCGATATAACCCAATTGCTCAAAGCGCGAAGTATCGATGGGTGTCTCCTTGCCTTGAAACAACATCTGGCTGTCGAACAGCACACGCTCGCCGCCAGCCTGGTGAGAGCTCTCCTCGCTCGCGACAAGGACCATCGAGTACCCCATCAGCACTGCCAGACACAGCGTCTGTACAACCGGAGCAGAACCCCGACCACACCAAACACCCGGGCGCGCAGATACACCGCGCCTATGGCACTGAACACTCAACATAACGAGATCCCAACGCGCTCAAGAAAGAGCAACCGGACAAACGAGCGAAGTTGAATTAATAAACCAACTAGAGCAGTGAACTTTTCAGCAACCGGCGGCCACCGAAATCGTTGATCACCTCATAGCTGATGGAAGCCTTGGCCGGATCTTTCGGAGCTGTTGCCGGCCAGGCGAACGACTCCTGGGCAAACGGCGCAACCATGCCTGGTTTAAGTGCGAACTGACGGCCTCCCAGTTCAACGTCTATACGACCGAAAGACACGTAGTAAGGCGTTGGATTGGATACCTTGACCACAGGCACTTGCGTACCTGTTGGAGCTGAACTCAAGTGACCGGCGCGATTGAACTCCCACTTGAGTTTTTCAGCTGCCGAGTCGACAGTGCCGTCAAGATTGTGGGGTCGAAAGAAAATCTTGATACGTGTTCTAAAAGCAAACTGCAGTACGTTTTCATCCTTCTCCTTGCGTGGTGGAGTTTCCAGTACATTCAGCCAGAACAATGATTCGCGATCGGTCGCCAATGGCTCTTTCGAATAAGCGAGGCGCAGTACTGCCGAATCGCCAGATTCCAGGCGACTGACCGCCGGTGCCAGCAGAAAAGGCACTTGTATTTCTTCAGGGGCCTTATTGGCCTCCCCTTTATCGATCCAACTTTGCGCCAAAAGAGGGACAGGACCGGAGTTACTTATTTTCAATGTAACTTCCCGGGCGTCGGCCGGATAAACCAACCGAGTACCTTGTAGAACTATCCCGGCATGCGCAGTTCCCGAGAACAGCCCCAGGAACATGACACCGATAACGAGAGAATGTACAAAACGCGCTGTCGGCGTCATGACCTGCCCCTTAATAACTAACGACGGTTACTGATAAGCCAGGGTGTAGCGAATAAAGGAAACACCCGAACCGGCACCGACCGAAGCTGCCGTAGAGACGTAAGCGGCCTTGTACTTGAGGGTTGCGGCGTTACCGGAAACCGTTGCCACCTGTGGCGTCGTCTCGGCCTGGCCCAGGACAATCTTCTGCGGTTGAGCAGCGTTGTCGTTGTAGATCTGGATCTGTACACCGGTTGCCGGTGCACTGCCGATCAGCTTCAGGTTGCCTGTAGCCGGGTCAATGTTGTTGACCTGATCGAACTCGATGGACACTTTGGAGTCGTTCTTGCAGTTAGTGCCCGAGAGTTTCAGCTCGAAGGGTTTCAAGTCGGAGGTGGTTCCGATTTTTGCAAAGTGCGTAGGCAAGAAAGTGCCCAACTCAACGTTGGTCACGTTGTTTTCGCCCGGCGCCTTGCCGTTGATCTCGCAGGTCACGTCAGTGATGCTGCCACTGAAGTTCACTACACCGTCGGTAGCCTGGGCAAACGTCGGGATCAATGCAGCCAGCATCAAACCGGAAGTAGCCATGGACAAGAGAGACTTGCGCTTCATCTGATTTCCTTTTCCAAATGACTCAAAGGAACAAGAACAAAAAACTTCCCTATGCCAAAGAGGTCGGCAAACACTCTTGCCACCGCAATAGAAGAAAAGATTTGCCCCGCCTTTAAACGTTTATGATTACTGCTGGTTTCCAGCTCGATGCCCCACTTCAATCACACAAGCGAGCCAGGTTTGCCAGCAGGACGCCACCATATCGAAGAGCCGATTGTTTTAGATCAAGACCACGCCGACTCGGATTACAGGAATACTCCCAGATATCTTCAAGAAATTTCCTACAACCCAAAAACATCGCCCACAACACAACATCCAGATGAAGTTTTTAAATACAGGGCAACTGTGCTGAAACTTGAAAACTTATTAATAAGCAGCAGATTAGTGAAATCTCTAACGAGCGAAATCAACTTGGCCCACACCTGCTATCGAGAGCGACAACAGGCGTTGGGAGGAAGAGGGAATACACCGCAGCAGATGTAAAGTCAGGCGAACAAGAACGTCGAAAGGACCGGGTGAGGGCTTGCAGCGCAGTGGGAAAGCAGCTTGGGCAAAACGGCAGGCAACAAAAAAGCCCCGGAAATCGATGATTTCCGGGGCTTTTATTTGTATGGCGGAGAGATAGGGATTCGAACCCTAGGTACCGGTGAAGGTACAACGGATTTCGAATCCGTCCCATTCGGCCACTCTGGCATCTCTCCAACGGCGCGCATCATAACAGCACATTTGCTCGAAGCGAAGCCCCTTGAGCGAATTTTTTCCGTGCTATCAGATGCTTGCGTCGATTACAGCGGCACGCCGAGGCGCTGGGCCACTTCTTCGTAGGCTTCGATGACATCACCGAGGCCCTGGCGGAAGCGGTCCTTGTCCATCTTCTTCTTGGTGTCCTTGTCCCACAGGCGGCAGCCGTCCGGGCTGAACTCGTCGCCCAGGACGATCGAGCCGTCGCTGAACACGCCGAACTCCAGCTTGAAGTCCACCAGCAGCAGGCCGGCGTCATCGAACAGCTTGCTCAGCACTTCGTTGACCTTGAGCGACAGCTCTTTCATGCGCGCCAGTTGCTCGGCAGTGCCCCAGCCGAATGCCACTACATGGGATTCGTTGATGAACGGGTCGCCCTTGGCGTCGTCCTTGAGGAACAGTTCGAAGGTGTAGGGGTTGAGCTTCATGCCCTCTTCCACACCCAGGCGCTTGACCAGGCTGCCGGCGGCGTAGTTGCGCACCACGCACTCCACCGGAATCATGTCGAGCTTCTTCACCAGGCACTCGTTGTCGCCCAGCAGCTTGTCGAACTGGGTCGGAATGCCGGCGGCTTCGAGTTTCTGCATGATGAAGGCGTTGAACTTGTTGTTCACCATCCCCTTGCGGTCCAGCTGCTCGATGCGCTTGCCGTCGAACGCCGAGGTGTCGTTGCGAAACAGCAGGATCAAGCGGTCGGCGTCATCGGTCTTGTAAACCGACTTGGCTTTGCCGCGGTAGAGTTCTTCACGTTTTTCCATGATGGGCTCCGCTTGCTACGTAGGTGGGCTAGGCGATGTGACGCCAGTCGAGCCCTGAATCTTGATCGGCCAGTTGCAGCCAGTCCGGGTCGCACCCGAGGGTGTCGACAAAACATTGCCGGGCCAGCTGCGGCAGGTTGTTCTTGCTGCTCAGATGGGCGAGGACCAGGTGCTGCAGGTCCCGCCATCCCAATTCGGCCACCAGGCTTGCGGCCTGATGGTTGTTCAAATGTCCCTGGTCGCCACCGACCCGCTGCTTGAGAAAATACGGGTAATAACCGCGGGCCAGCAGGTCCCGGCAGTGATTGGCCTCGATCATCAAGGCATCCAGGTCACGGTAGCCTTCCAGTACGCCGGCGCAGTAGGAACCCAGGTCGGTCAGCAGGCCAAAACGCCGCTGGCCGTCACTGAAGACAAACTGGGTAGGCTCCTGGGCGTCGTGGGCGACGGCAATCACGTCAATGCGCATGGTGCCGATCTGCAGTGGCTCGCCACCACGGACAAAACCCGCCACCTCAACCGGCTTGCGCATCCCGCGCAAAGTGCCCTGGCTGAGGTAGACCGGTAGATTGTAGCGCCGAGACAGCAAACCCACGCCATGCACGTGGTCGGCATGCTCGTGGGTCACCAGGATGGCGCTCAGCTGCGAGGGATGGACTCCCAGGCGCAGCAGGCGCCGCTCGGTTTCCCGCAGGGAGAAACCACAATCCACCAGGATGCAGGTGTCAGCACTGGCGATCAGCGTGCCATTCCCTTGGCTACCACTGCCGAGAACGGCAAAACGCATCTGATCAGCCCAGGTTGTCCTGAATCACGCCCAGCACTTTGCGCGCCACATCGGCCGGCGCCACGGTGTTGATGTTCTTCTCGACGGTGACCTGGACGTTGTCGCCGACCTTGCTCAGGCGAACCTGATAGCGTTCGGCGCGGGCTTCGATCTCTTCCTTGGCCGGCTTGCTGCCGAACAACTTGCCGAAGAAGCCCGGCTCGTCGTTTTTCTTCTCGGCTTTTTCCGCCAGGTTGATGTAGTACAGGCCCAGGCTGCGGTTGATGTCCTCAACCCGCCATTCGCCCTGCTCCAGGGCGCGGCCCACGCTGGACCAGGCGCGATCGAGGTCGGCGCCCAGGTTCAGCACCGGGTTGCCGCTGCCGTCTTCGCTGAGGCTGACCCGGCTTGGGGTATCGAAATCACGAGCCGCCAACAGGGACACAGAACCGCCTTTTTCGGCAGTACGGCTCATGCTGGCCAGCATGTCGTCCACCAGCGCCGCGTCCAGTCCGGTGTTGAGCGAACGGTTGGTGAACTCCACGTCGGCGCTGCTGCCGGCGGGACGCTCGGCGCTGACCACGTAGACTTCACTGGTGTTGCGCTGCACGCCCGGCTCGATGCGTACCCGCACGCGGGTTTCGCTGTCGGCGGCAACGCCGGCGCTGCTCAGGCGCTTGGCCACGGACGCGGAAAGCTCGTCGGAACGCTGCCAGCGGGTGGTGAACTCGCCGGTTTGCGGACGCTGCTGATCCAGGCGAAAGCCGTTGTCCTGGAAGAACTGCACCGCCACCGGCCAGACTTCGGCCGGTGGATGCTGGGCCATGACCCAGCGCGAATCACCGCTCTTTTGCAGGCTGTAGTCGCTGGCATCGGCAATCGCCGACAGCGGCTGCGGACGAGGCACCTGGTACTCGCCCTTGACGTTGTCGTCGGCGACGTTGCGCGGGATCGGCAGCAATGGATCCAGACGCTTGGAGGTCTGTACATCCGGCGGCAGTTGCATCGGTGCTGTTTGTTGCGCTTGCAGGTAATCGCTACCCCGGTCACGGAAGTAGCCTTCCGGGCCCCAGATCCAACCGCAGCCACTGGTGCTGGAGATAATCAAGGCAAGTGCGGAAAGTCCGGCCATTCGCTTCATGCGTTGTACTTCCTCAATTAAACCAAGACGCCGGACTGGCGCATGGCCTGCCGCAGCGGTTCGTGACAGGCGGCACTGAGCCAGGTGAGCGGCAGACGGATACCGTCCGGCATCAAGCCCATTTCGTGCAGGGCCCATTTCACGGGAATAGGGTTGGATTCGATGAACAGTGTCTTGTTCAGCGGCATCAGGGTTTCGTGGATCTCGCGGGCCTTGGCGGCGTCGCCGGCCATGGCCGCGGCGCACATCTGGCTCATGGCCCGGGGTGCGACGTTGGCGGTCACCGAGATATTGCCCTTGCCGCCCAGCAGGATCAGTTCGACCGCGGTGGCGTCATCGCCGGAGTACACCAGGAAATCCTCAGGCACGCCGGCCAGGATCGCCTTGGCCCGCTGCAGGTCGCCGGTGGCTTCCTTGATGCCGATGATGTTCTTCACGCTGGACAGGCGGATCACGGTCTCGGCCTGCATGTCGCATGCGGTACGGCCTGGAACGTTGTAGAGGATCTGCGGGATGTCCACGGCCTCGGCAATGGCGCGGAAATGCTGGTACAGGCCTTCCTGGGTCGGCTTGTTGTAGTACGGAGTCACCAGCAGGCAGGCATCGGCGCCGGCGATCTTGGCGTTGGTAGTCAGTTCGATCGCTTCACGCGTCGAGTTGGCGCCGGTACCGGCAATCACCGGGATGCGCCCTGCAACCTGGGCCACCACCCGACGAATCACTTCGATGTGCTCGTTGACATCCAGAGTGGCCGATTCACCTGTGGTGCCGACCGCCACGATGGCGTTGGTGCCCTCTTGCAGGTGGAAGTCCACCAGTTTGCTCAGGCTGTCCCAGTCGAGATTTCCCTGTGCATCCATGGGTGTGACCAGTGCCACCATACTGCCCGCAATCATGCAACCGCTCCTGCCGGAAAAAGAGAGCGGTAATGGTACTGGCGCCAAGTTCCTTGCACAAGCGAAGTCCCGCGCCGTGAGCATTCCCCTGAGCGATGGTTTTCGCTACCCTTCAGGCTTTGATCGCTACCGATAAGCGTGTAAACCGGGTTATCACCTGCCTGTCGCTTCTCCAAAGCCCCATTCCTGCATTGCCAGCCCGTGTTCCGGAGGTTTCGGGACCTGTCGCCGGCTGGTGCTTCGGGGCCCCGAGAAGTCCCTGGCCGCGCTTGCCCGACACCGACTTGTCAAAAGTATCGACCGCTCATCGCTTTAGGAATGCTGCATGTCCACCCCCACAGTTCGCGAACAATTCCTTGTCATCAGTGCCCTCGGCGCCAACCCCATGGAGCTGACCAACGTCCTGTGCCGCGCCAGCCATGAAAACCGCTGTGCCGTCGTGACCTCGCGCCTGACCCGGCATGGCGAGTGCAGCGCCCTGGTGCTGGAGATTTCCGGCAGCTGGGACGCCCTGGCGCGCCTGGAGAGCAGCCTGCCATTCCTGGCCAAGAAGCACGCCTTCACCGTCAATGTGGTGCGCAGCGCAGCCCTGGAAAGCCGTCCCCAGGCTCTGCCGTATGTGGCTTACGTCAGCGCGGCGTACCGCTCGGATATCGTCAACGAGCTGTGCCAATTCTTCATCGACCACCATGTCGAGCTGGAAAACCTCACCTGCGATACCTACCAGGCTCCGCAGACCGGGGGCACCATGCTCAACGCCACCTTCACCGTGACCCTGCCCGCCGGCACCCAGATCAGCTGGTTGCGCGATCAGTTCCTGGATTTTGCCGATGCCATGAACCTCGATGCGCTGATCGAACCCTGGCGCCCACAGAACCCAATGTAAGGAAGCCCCATGGCCGTTGCTATCGATCAACCTATTGCCGATTTCCAGGCCCCTGCCACCAGCGGCCAGACCATCAGCCTGTCCGGTCTCAAGGGCAAGCAAGTGGTGATCTACTTCTATCCCAAGGACAGCACCCCGGGCTGCACCACAGAGGGCCAGGGTTTTCGCGATCAATACGCCGCCTTCCAGGCTGCCAACACCGAAATCTTCGGTGTTTCCCGCGACAGCCTGAAATCCCACGAGAACTTCAAGTGCAAGCAGGAATTCCCCTTCGAGCTGATCAGCGACAAGGACGAAGCCGTCTGCCAGCTGTTCGACGTGATCAAGTTGAAGAAGCTCTATGGCAAGGAATACCTGGGCGTGGACCGCAGCACCTTCCTGATCGACAAGGACGGTGTACTGCGCCAGGAATGGCGCGGGGTGAAGGTTCCGGGCCACGTCGACGCCGTACTGGCCGCGGCCCAGGCCCTGAACAAGGCCTGAAATGCCCGGGGGGGCTGAATAGCCGCCCCGCGTATCTAGAGTAAAGGCGCCACCGCCGGGTCTTTCCTTGGCCAGGCATCCAGCACCGCCTTGAACAAGGTGGCCAGGGGTATTGCAAAGAAAATCCCCCAGAAGCCCCACAGCCCGCCAAACAGCAGCACCGCGCAGATGATCGCCACCGGATGCAGGTTCACCGCGCCGGAGAACAGCAACGGCACCAGCACGTTGCCATCCAGGGTCTGGATGATCCCGTAGACCGCCATCAGATAAATGAACTGATCGCTCCAGCCCCATTGGAACAGTGCAATCAGCGCCACCGGCACCGTCACCACCACTGCGCCGACATAAGGCACCACCACCGAAATACCTACCAGTAGCGCCAGCAACGCCGCGTAGTTGAGGCCCAGGGCAACGAAGGCGATATAGGTGACGCCGCCGCAGATGACAATCTCGATGACCTTGCCGCGAATGTAATTGGCAATCTGCCGGTTCATTTCGTGGGCGACCCGGGTAATCAGGGTCCGCTCCCGCGGCAGATAGCCGATGACCCAGCGGCTGATCATTGCCCGGTCCTTGAGGAAGAAAAACACCAGGATCGGCACCAGTACCAGGTAGATCATGATGTTCACCAGCAACGGCAGGCTGGACAGGGAGAAGGTCAACGCCCATTGCCCGAACTTGCCGATCTCGCCCCTGGCCACCTCAATGGCCTGCAGCACCTGCTCATCCGACACCAGGTGCGGGTAACGCTCGGGCAACAGCAGCAACAGCGATTGCCACTTGGCGAGCATCCCGGGCAGCTCGTTGAACAAGGTGACGAACTGGTGCCAGAGCAGCGGCACCACCACCAGGATGAAGACCAGCAACAAGCCCATGAACAAGGCAAACACCAGCCCCACCGCCGCCCCGCCGGGCAGGCGCAGGCGCTCCAGGCTCACCACCAGCCCCTGCATCAGGTACGCCAGGACCATGCCCGCCAGCACCGGCGCCAGCATGCCGCCCAAGGTCAGTACCGCAGTAAAGGCCAGGAACAGCAGGACAGCGAGCACCACCGCCTCTTCATCCGAGAAGTAGCGCTGTATCCAGTCGCGTAGCACTTTGAACATCAATGATCCTTAGATGAAATCGGTGAGCGGCCGTCAGGCCTTTTTCAGCCAGTAACGATAGACCCCGGCATCGTCCTCTTCGCGCAGCAGGGTATGACCGGCCAGGCGGGCAAAGGTGCGAAAGTCGCGCTGGGACCCGGCATCGGTGGCAATGACCTTGAGCACCGCGCCACTGGCCAGGCGATTGAGTTCCATCTTGGCCTTGAGCAGCGGCAGCGGACAATTGAGCCCGCTGGCATCCAGCTCGGCATCATGGGCGACAACATCAGTCATTGAACTGACTCCGATCGTGAATTCAGGCGCCTAGAATACCCTGCAAGGCAAAGCCTTCGGCAATAAACACGCCCGCCCCCAAACAACAGCACCACTCTGGCAAAGGGCTCATGGGATAGACGCTGGAATTTGCCAGAAAGCACCCGGGGTCCGCAGAGTTTTCAGCGCCTTTGTCTGGTCCCCGGACCAGCGGCCAGCTAAAGTAGAGCCTTTGTCGATTAAGGCTTTGTGCATGAATTTACTGCGCCCTACCCTGCTGACGCTCGCTTGCCTGCTCGCCTCACCGGGCTTCGCCGACGACCTGCCGTCACTCGGTGATGCCAGTTCAGCCATTGTCTCGCCGCAACAGGAATACCAGTTGGGCCGCGCCTGGCTGGCATTGCTGCGCAGCCAGGTTTCTCAGCTCAACGACCCGCAACTCAAGGACTACGTCGAAACCAGCGTCTACAAACTGGTGGAAACCAGCCAGGTCAATGACCGGCGCCTGGAGTTCATCCTGATCAACAGCCCGCAGCTCAACGCCTTTGCCGCTCCCGGCGGGATTGTCGGAGTCAACGGCGGGCTGTTTCTCAACGCCCAGACCGAAGGCGAATATGCCTCGGTACTGGCTCACGAACTGGCGCACCTTTCCCAGCGGCACTTCGCCCGCGGCGTTGAGGCCCAGAAACGCATGCAAGTGCCGATGATGGCCGCGCTGCTGGCCGGGATCGTGATCGCCGCCGCCGGTGCCGGGGATGCCGGGATCGCTACCATCGCCGGCACCCAGGCTGCAGCGATCCAGGAACAGCGGCGCTTCTCTCGACAGAACGAGCAGGAAGCCGACCGTATCGGCATCCTCAATCTGGAGAAAGCCGGCTACGATCCGCGCTCGATGCCCACCATGTTCGAGCGCCTGATGCGCCAGTACCGCTTCGATGCCAAGCCGCCGGAATTCCTCCTGACCCACCCGGTCACCGAATCGCGGATCGCCGACACCCGCAACCGCGCCGAACAGGCCAAGCAAGGCGGCACCGAAGACAGCCTGCGCTATCAACTGATTCGGGCCCGGGTGCAACTCAACTATGAAGAGTCCCCGGGCCTGGCCGCCAAGCGCTTTCGCGCCCAGCTCGACGAAAACCCGAAGAACGACATCGCGCGCTACGGCCTGGCCATCGCCCAGATCAAGGGCAGCCAATGGAACGAGGCTCGGGAAAACCTCAAGCCGCTGCTGGCCAAGTCGCCCAATGACATCACCTACAACCTGGCCCAGATCGAGCTGGACATGGCCAACAGCCGCCTGCCGGATGCGCAAAGTCGGGTCGAGCGAATGCTTAACCTCTACCCCGGCAACTATCCGCTGAACCAGGTCCGGGTAGACCTTCTACTCAAGCAGAACCGCCCCGCGGATGCAGAAAAAGCCCTGGAAAGCCTGCTGAAAAGTCGCCCGGATGACCCGGACGTCTGGTACTTGGTGGCAGAAACCCGCGGCCTGTCCGGCAACATCATCGGCCTGCACCAGGCCCGGGCCGAGTACTTCGCCCTGGTCGGTGACTATCGCCAGGCCATCCAGCAGTTGGACTTTGCCAAGCGCCGGGCCGGCAGCAACTTCCCCCTGTCGTCGAGGATCGATGCGCGTCAGCGCGAGATGATGGATCAGGAGCAGATGGTCAAGGACATGATGCGCTGACCTTGAGCGGGACCATAAAAAAGCCCGCCTCATACGAGGCGGGCTTTTTATTGGGCACTCCTTAAGGCTGGCGGCTTATTCGGCCAGCTTGAAGGTAATGAAGCTGGCTCGCCCCTGACGCAGAACACGCATGGACACCGAACGATTCTTCGGCAGCGCCTTGGCAATCTCAGTGAACTCCTTCGCTGTGGTGATCGCCTGGTTGTTCAGGTGAGTGATCACATCGCCTGGTTGCAGGCCGATCAGGGCAGCAGGGCCATCCTGAACTTCCTTGATGACAACGCCACCCTTGAGGTCGAAGGCTTTTTTCTGCTCATCGTTGAGTTCGATCACGGCCACGCCGAGACGGTTGCTGCTGCGCTCGACTCCGGACTTGGGCAGCATGCTCAGGTCCTTGTCTTCCTCAGGGATAGCACCGACGGTCAGCTCGACGTTCTTGCGCTTGCCTTCGCGGATCACTTCCAGATTGGCCTTGGCCCCGGCCTTCAGCGCGCCCACCAAGTGCGGCAGATCCGCCGACATGACGATGGGCTGGCCATTGAGACTGAGAATCACGTCACCCACTTGCAAGCCACCCTTGGCTGCCGGGCCGCCATCCTGAACTTGCGCCACCAGTGCACCAGCAGGTTTTTCCAGGCCAAAGGACTCAGCCAGGTCTTTATTGACCTCCTGAATCACCACGCCCAACCAACCACGACTGACCTTGCCACCGGTTTTCAGCTGATTGGAAACGTCCATCGCCACGTCGATCGGGATGGCGAAGGACACGCCCATGAAACCGCCGGAACGGGTATAGATCTGCGAGTTGATCCCCACCACTTCACCGGCCAGGTTGAACAGCGGGCCACCGGAGTTGCCCGGGTTGATCGGCACGTCGGTCTGGATGAACGGCACATAGTTTTCGTTCGGCAGGCTGCGACCGATGGCGCTGACGATGCCCTGGGTCACGGTGTGGTCAAAGCCGAACGGCGAACCGATGGCTACGACCCATTGACCGGCCTTGAGATCCTGGGATTTACCCAGTTTCAGCACGGGCAGGTCCTTGCCATCGATCTTCAGCAGCGCCACGTCGGAGCGCGGGTCGGTACCGATCAGCTTGGCTTTCAATTCGCTGCGGTCGGCCAGGCGCACGAGGATCTCGTCCGCATCGGCGATCACGTGGTTGTTGGTGAGGATGTAGCCATCCGGGGAGATGATGAAGCCCGATCCCAGGGATTGCGCCTCACGCTGGCGGTCGCCGCGCGGAGACCGCTGCTGGGGCATGCCGCGCTCGAAGAACTCCCGCAGCATTGGCGGCAAGCCTTCCAGATCGGGCATCTGCGCTGAGTTGGAAACCCGCCGATCAGGCAGCTTCTGCGTGGTACTGATGTTCACCACCGCAGGCGAGGCCTGCTCGACCAGCTGGGTGAAATCAGGCAACTCGGCTGCCTGGGCAGACACGGCCTGCCCCAGCACCAGTACGGTGGCAAGAATGGTGAAGTAGGACTTCAAGCGTGGTATCGACATACGGCTCCCGTTACGACGAGCGTGGTTAAGCGATATGGAGCAGCAAATGCCGAAACGACAGGGGTGGCAATTTTGCTCCAGGAACGACAAATAAGGTCAGAACCGAGGGGGGTTCTGACCTATAAAAAAACTTGGTGGATTTTGCAAATGAAATTGCTCACCAAACATTTCATCTTCTCAATTGTGGATGAGCCATGATCGACCTCTTACACAACCAATAAAAGGTTCATTGCTGGGTGCTGGCATCGAAACGCATGGACAGGGCGATACGTTCGGCGGTGCCGATGGGAATTTCCCCGACCACAGTGACCATCATTTCGCCTTCTGGGGTGGTCAGGCGCCGTGACACGGCGACAGTCGGTCCCAACTGCGAACGAGTGTCGGTGACCGCCTCGCCATTGAGCGGCTCGAGGAACACGGAAAAACGCGCAAAACCATCGTCATACAGCAGGCTGTTGACCACGGACTTGGTTTGCGGATCCTTGCGGGCGCTGCTACTGGTCAACTCGAAACCCGGAGGCAACCAGTCGGAGTGCCAGACCCGGGTACTCTTGATCGCGGAGGCCTTGTCGCTGTCCAGAAGCACTGGTTTACATTCCGGGCCGGCACGCAGCTCGTTGTCATCCGGGACATCTGCAGTGTCCAGGCGAGTGAACTGAAAGCGCTCAAGCAGTTGCCCCTTCTCATTCAACAACAGGGACTTGAGCGGCAAGCCCGTTTCCTGATCCAAGTGCAATTCGAAGCCGTAACGGTGCTGGTCTCGCGGCGTGACCGCAATGATCACTGCCTCGCGCCCGGCTACGCGCGACTTGCCGATAACGGCAAGCTCATACCAATTCTTGAGTTTTTGCGGATCCAGGGCACGCGCCGCAGAGTCCGGGGCATCCCCCAACCCTGCCACCAGCGTACCGCTGACGCACTGGGTACGACCATCGACGCGCACAACCTCTTGAGCGGAACCGTCGAGCCGGATCAACCGCTCACGGACCTTCCCATCCTGGACACGATGCCAGATGTTATGAGTAGAAAAACTACCATTACGCTCGTAAACGAAGGTGCCCTGAAAGCTTTGCTGCTGTTCGGCTTGCCCAAGACGCTGCAACCAGTCCTGGGCTTCGTCGGCGTGGGCTGGAACCACAAACCAGCCACTGAGCAGAAGCGAGAGTAGAGGTATGGCGCGCATGATCCTCCTTAGCGGTTTTCCAGGCTCGCCGCACGGGCATAAGGCAACGCGCTTTCAGTGCCTTTGAGTGCAGCTTGCTGGGCATGCTGACGCAGGTAGCTTGGCAGACGCTGGTCGTGCCAGCCGGGCTGCCCTTGCAATACGCCATTGGCCATGGGGCCGGTGGCTTCCGAGCTTTCATTGTAGCCGGCCAATACGGCAGGGCCTTTGACTTGTGGAGCAGCCAGGGTTGGCTGACCCGCTTGCTGAGCGAGCTCAACACCAGCGATCTCGTCGTGGTTGTACAGACGTACGCCAGCAAGTACCGCTACGGTCACGGACGCAGCAACTGCCAGACGACCCAGGCTGCGCCAAGGCCCACGAGACGCTTTGGCCGGTACAGCTTCATCGGCCAGGGCTGCAGAAACGGCAGCGGCAATGTCCAGACGTGGAAGCAGCAACTCCTTGTGCATGGCTGCCCGGGCGATTTGATAACGAGCCCAGGTTTCACGGGTTTCCACTTCGTCGACGGCATTCAATACCCGACGCAATTCCAGTTCGTCCGCTTCGTTATCCATCACCGCGGACAGCGATTCCTGCAGGGCTTCACGACTCATGGCGGTTCCTCTCTTGGCTGTCGCCGCTGTCTCAGGTTTCCTGCAACAACGGCTGCAGGGCTTTATCGATGGCTTCCCGAGCGCGGAAAATCCGGGAGCGCACGGTACCCACCGGACACTGCATGACGCTGGCAATGTCCTCGTAACTCAGACCATCGAATTCACGCAAAGTTAAGGCTGTACGCAAATCTTCAGGTAGTTGCTGAATGGTTCGATGGACGGTGCCTTCGATCTCATCCCGCAGCAATGCACGTTCCGGCGATTCGAGATCCTTCAGGCCATGATCGCCGTCATAGAACTCCGCATCCTCGGAACTGACATCGCTATCCGGCGGCCGGCGGCCGCGTGAAACCAGATAGTTTTTCGCCGTGTTGATGGCGATACGGTACAGCCACGTATAAAACGCACTGTCCCCCCGAAAATTACCTAGTGCACGGTAAGCCTTGATAAAGGCTTCTTGTGCGACATCCTGGGCTTCATGGGTGTCGTGCACGAAACGCACGATCAACCCGAGAATTTTGTGCTGGTACTTCAGCACGAGCAGATCGAACGCTCGCTTGTCGCCACGCTGAACGCGCTCGACCAGCTGCTGATCCTCTTCCTGGGTTAGCATGAACACTCCTCGGTAAGCTCGGAGGAGGCTTGCATCACTAATCGATCAGGCTTGCAAACATAGACTCGGGCTTTTCGCAAAAGTTCTCCCCCTCCAAGCAAGTTTCCTGCGGGCTCTGATCCGGCACGCACGAAAAACGCAGCGCGGGCGAGGCCGGCTGCGCGAATAATCCTGTCGTCGATTTCTGTCACAAGGAACAGACTGCAAACCCTGGCCAGAACCGACGCTGTCCCTTCTTTCAGGCAACCTTCTATTGAGTTTGGGGCCTTGGCAAAAGTTCCCAATCTTTATAGCTGTGCCAAACGAAGATTGTGTAACGGTGAAGAGAAAAACCGCCCTACTTCTTCGATCAGCCCGCACGGAAGCTGGAACGCCGCGAGTAGAGGCTGGTCGAGAGCAACGCTTTTGCTCAGCGAGGTCGCACAACGCCATGAAGGCGCGACTATTGTGCCGATCCACCCCTCTATATACTAGTGGGCTGTGTGGCTGCCTTGACTCGCCGATTCAGGCGTCTTGCGCCAACCCCGTATTGGGTCGCTTTGAGCGGAATCCTTTAAATGAGCCAACAGTTTCAACACGATGTTCTGGTGATTGGCAGCGGCGCCGCCGGCTTGAGCCTGGCCCTTACCCTGCCCAGCCACCTGCGTATTGCCGTCCTGAGCAAGGGCGACCTGGCCAACGGCTCGACCTACTGGGCCCAGGGCGGTGTAGCAGCCGTGCTGGACGATACCGACACCGTCGAGTCCCACGTCGATGACACCCTCAATGCCGGCGGCGGCTTGTGCCATGAAGATGCGGTGCGCTTTACCGTCGAGCACAGTCGCGAAGCCATCCAATGGCTGATCGACCAAGGCGTCCCCTTCACCCGCGACGAAGACGCCGGCAGCGATGAAAGCGGCTTCGAGTTCCACCTGACCCGCGAAGGCGGCCATAGCCACCGGCGGATCATCCATGCCGCAGACGCCACCGGCGCGGCGATCTTCAAGACCTTACTGGCCCAGGCCCGACAACACCCCAACATCGAGCTGCTGGAGCAAAGGGTCGCCGTCGACCTGATCACCGAAAAGCGCCTGGGCCTGGAAGGCGATCGCTGCCTGGGGGCCTATGTGCTCAATCGCAGCACCGGCGAAGTCGACACCTTCGGCGCACGCTTCGTGATTCTCGCCTCCGGCGGTGCGGCCAAGGTCTACCTCTATACCAGCAACCCCGACAGCGCCTGTGGTGACGGCATCGCCATGGCCTGGCGCTCGGGCTGCCGGGTAGCCAACCTGGAATTCAACCAGTTCCACCCCACCTGCCTGTATCACCCGCTGGCCAAGAGTTTCCTGATCACCGAAGCCCTGCGCGGCGAAGGCGCCCACCTCAAGCTGCCCAATGGCGAACGCTTCATGCCGCGCTTCGATCCTCGGGCCGAACTGGCTCCGCGAGATATCGTCGCCCGGGCCATCGACCACGAAATGAAGCGCCTGGGGATTGACTGCGTCTACCTGGACATCAGCCACAAGCCGGCCGAGTTCATCAAAAGCCATTTCCCGACGGTGTATGAACGCTGCCTGGAGTTTTCCATCGACATCACTAGGCAGCCGATCCCGGTGGTGCCAGCGGCCCACTACACCTGTGGCGGGGTAATGGTCGACCAGCAGGGCCGCACCGACGTGCCCGGCCTGTACGCCATCGGCGAAACCAGCTTCACCGGGCTGCACGGGGCCAACCGCATGGCCAGCAACTCGTTGCTGGAGTGCTTCGTCTATGCCCGATCGGCAGCCGCCGACATCCTTGAGCAACTGCCCCAGGTCTCGATTCCCGCCGCCCTGCCCGCCTGGGACGCCAGCCAGGTCACCGACTCCGACGAAGACGTGATCATTGCGCACAACTGGGATGAACTGCGGCGATTCATGTGGGACTACGTGGGTATCGTGCGCACCAACAAGCGCCTGCAACGGGCTCAGCATCGGGTGCGCCTGCTGCTGGATGAGATCGACGAGTTCTACAGCAACTACAAGGTCAGTCGCGACCTGATCGAGTTGCGCAACCTGGCCCAGGTCGCCGAGCTGATGATCCTCTCGGCCATGGAACGCAAGGAAAGCCGCGGCCTGCACTACACACTCGACTACCCGCAGCAGTTGCCCGAGGCCCGGGACACTATTCTGCAGCCGCCCACCTACGCCGGCCGAACTTGAGCCGCACCCGCAGGCGCCGATGCACGTCGGCCGCCTGCGCATCCCGCGGGACACACAGAGCACGCACCCACGGTTCGCCGTGCACACGAAAACGCAGCACCACGATCAGCGGCAACGCCAGGCTGTCAGGGCGCAACTGCACAGCCTGCCAGCCCCTGGCCGTGCTCCACAACTGCCAGCCCTGTGCCGAATGCCGCAAGCCTGTGAACGCCCTGGGATGAGTCAGGAGAATCTGTCGAGGCAGCACCCAACCGGCATGCAACAGGCACAGCAACAGCCCCAGGAACTTGGCGACAGGCGCGCACTGCAAAAGAAAAATGGCCGCCACGGCGAGTGCCTGGGCCATCAGGTAGGCCGCCAGCAGTTGCCTTGAAGCACGCCAGCGGCACTCGAACACGCTACTTGGGTTGGACACGGTCCAGAATCATGCGAACCATGCGCTGCAGCTCAGGGTCCTCGGACTCGCTGCGCTCCATGAACCAGCCGAACATGTCCTGATCCTCGCACTCCAGCAGCTTGCGATAGCACTCGCGATCAGTCTCATCGAGATGCGGGTACACCTCCCTGACGAACGGCACCAGCAACACGTCCAGCTCAAGCATGCCGCGACGGCTGTGCCAGTAGAGGCGATTCAGTTCAACATCTTCAACCATGGAGCGCTCCTCAAATAGAGCGCAAGTATACAGCCCGGGGAACACGAGAACAGTCGGCTTTGGTCGGTCACCGGCTATCCTTTGTGAACTATCCATTTCAGGGGCGCCCCCTTATGATGTGCCCCAGACTTTTTACCCTGCGATGAACCATGGCTGACTCCGCTTTTTTCTGCCCCCTGTCCCACGAAGGCGTCCTCGCCGTCCGCGGCCCTGATGCCAGCAAATTCCTTCAGGGTCAGTTGACCTGCAACCTCAATTACCTCAGCGACAGCCAATCCAGCCTCGGCGCGCGCTGCAACCAGAAAGGTCGCATGCAGTCGAGTTTCCGCATCCTTGTGCAAGGTGACGGTTGCTTGCTGGCCATGGCCAGTGAACTGCTCGAGCCGCAACTGGCCGACCTGAAGAAGTACGCCGTGTTCTCCAAGGCCAAGCTCAGCGACGAAAGCGCCAACTGGGTGCGTTTCGGCCTTGCAGGCGGCGACGCCACCCTCAGCGGCCTGGGCCTCGAACTGCCCCAGGAAGACGGCGCCGTGGTCCGGTCCGACGACCTGATAGCCATACGCGTGTCCAGCGACCGCGCCGAACTCTGGGCCCCGGCCGAACAGGCCGAGCACCTGGCCCGGCAATTGGCCGCGCAACTGCCCGAGGGCGAGCTCAACCAGTGGCTGCTGGGCCAGATCCGCGCCGGCCTCGGCCAGGTCATGGCGCAGACCCGCGAGCTGTTCATTCCACAGATGCTCAACCTGCAAGCCGTGGGTGGCGTCAGCTTCAAGAAGGGCTGCTACACCGGCCAGGAAATCGTCGCCCGCATGCAGTACCTGGGCAAGCTCAAGCGCCGCCTGTACCGCCTTGCCTTGCCCGCAGGCGAGCTTCCCGTCCCGGGTACCCCGCTGTTCTCCCCTACCCACGGCAGCGCCATCGGTGAAGTGGTACTGGCCGCCCGGGCAACCGATCAGGTGGAACTGCTGGCCGTATTGCAGGCCGAGGCGGTGGAAGACGGCAACCTGCACCTGGGGGCACTTGAAGGGCCCAGCCTGCACTTGCTGGATCTGCCTTATCAGCTGGACCGCGATCGCGAAATCCAGCGTTGATCGCTCCTCCTTTCCTGCAACACCCTAGAGAACTGAAATGACTGAGCTGGCGCAAAAGGTCCAACGGGATTTGGTGGAGGCCATCGACAACGATGACCTGGTCCTGCCAACCCTACCGGAGGTGGCCATGCAGATTCGCCAGGCCGCCGAAGACCCGGAAATCAGCGTCAGCACCCTGAGTAAAGTGATAAGCCGCGACACCGCGTTGTCGGCACGGCTGATCAAGGTGGTCAACAGTCCCCTGCTGCGGGCGACCCAGGAAGTCACCGACCTGCACACCGCGATCACCCGCCTGGGAGTCAACTACAGCAGCAACCTGGCCATAGGCCTGGTGATGGAGCAGATCTTCAACGCCCGCTCCGAAGTGGTGGCGCAAAAGATGCACGACGTCTGGCGTCGTAGCCTGGAAGTGGCCGGTGTCAGCTATGCCCTGTGTCGCAGCTACACCCAGCTCAAGCCCGACCAGGCGGCCCTGGGCGGCCTGGTGCACCAGATCGGCGTACTGCCGATCCTGACCTACGCCGAAGACCATTACGAACTGCTGTCCGATCCGGTCAGCCTCAACCACGTGATCGAGCGTATCCACCCCTTGCTGGGAGACAAGCTGCTGCAGGTCTGGGAGTTCCCCGAACAACTGGTGGCAATCCCCGGGCAGTACCTGCACTTCGACCGCCAGGGCGCCGGGATCGACTACGTCGATCTGGTGCAGGTGGCGACCCTGTACTGCCACAAGGACACTGATCACCCCCTCTCGCGGATCGACGCCTTCAGCGTGCCGGCCTTCAAGAGGCTGGGGATCGACCCGGAAAACCAGGCCATGTGCAACGATCTGCAAGCATCCCGCTCAATGCTCTACTGATGCTCATCCGGCGATAAAACTCACCCGCACCTTCAGCCCCGAAGGCTCGCCGTCATGCAGGCTGATCTGGGCCAGATGGGCGCGACAGATCTCCCCCACGATCGCCAAGCCCAATCCCGAACCGGCCACCTGCTGATTGCGCCGATAGAAACGCTCGAAGACCCGGTCCCGATCCTCCAGGGGAATCCCCGGCCCATCGTCCTCCACCTCCAGCACCCCCGGGGCAAAGACCCGCAGCACCACATTGCCGCCCGGCGGCGTGTGGGCCAGGGCGTTGTCCAGCAGGTTGCTCAGCAACTCGTTGAGCAAGGTCGGCTCGCCCTTGAGCCACACCGGCTCGTCGGCCTCCAGCGCCAGGGCCACACCCCGGGCATGGGCCAGGGGCGCCATGGCCATGCCCAGTTCCCGAGCCAGCTGGCTCAGATCGAGCAACTGCGCACCGCCTTCGGCAATCGCCCGGGCGCCATTTTCCACCCGCGCCAGGGACAGCAGCTGATTGGCCAGATGAGTCAGGCGATCAGTGCCCTGGGCCGCGCCTTCCAGGGTCGAACGCCAGGTCTGCGGTTCGTCCGAGCGCAAGCCCAGCTCCAGGCGGGCCTTGAGCGCGGCCAAGGGCGTGCGCAACTCATGGGCGGCCTCGGCGATGAACTGCGCCTGGCGCTCGAACTGCCCGCGCAGACGTTCGGTGAAATGATTCAAGGCCCGCACCAGGGGCCACAACTCGCGCTGCACCGACACCAGCGGCAGTGGCCGCAAGTCATCGGGCTGGCGCTCTTCCACCGCACCGCGCAAACGCTCCAGCGGCCGCAACGCGGCACTCACCGCAAACCACACCAGCAGCAACGCACCGATGGCCAGCATGCCCAGGCGCAGCAAGGTATCGGCCATCAGGCTGCGGGCCATGGCGACCCGCGCCTCGTCGGTCTCGGCCACGCGGATTTCCGCCATGCCGTTCATGTTCGGCTCGCTGACTGCCTTGAGCAGGCTCACCACCCGCACGTTCTGTCCCAGGTAAGTGGCGTCATAGAAGCGCGCCAGGGCCGGGTAGTCATCGGTACGCGGAGTGCCCGGCGGCGGACCGGGGAGGTTTTCGTAGCCGGAAATCAGTTGCTGGTGAATGTCGTTGACCTGGTAGTAGATGCGCCCGGCGCTGTCGTAGGCGAAGGTGTCCAGGGCCACATAGGGCACATTGGCGCTCAGGCTGCCGTCGCGCTGGGACAGGCCGGCGGCGATGGTCCGTGCCGAGGCCAGCAGGGTCCGGTCGTAGGCGGTGTCGGCGGCCTCGCGGCCGTTCCAGTAGGCGCTCAAGCCGCTGGCCAGCATCAGCACCACCAGCAGCAGCGCCAGGTTCCACAGCAACCGCCAGCGCAGGCTGCTGGGCTTATGCATCGCGGCTTTCCAGCAGGTAGCCGAGGCCACGGAAAGTGACGATGGCGACCGTGTGGCCATCGAGCTTCTTGCGCAGGCGATGCACATAGATCTCGATGGCATCGGGGCTGGCCTCCTCATCCAGGCCGAACACCTGGGATGCCAGCTGCTCCTTGCTCATCACCCGGCCAGGACGGGCAATCAACGCCTCCAGCACCGCCTGCTCGCGAGACGTCAGGGTCAGCAGTTCCTCGCCCAGAGTGAAGCGTCGGGTGTCCAGGTCATAGGCCAGCACCCCGCAGCGCTGCTGGCGTTCGCCGCCCAGCACGCTGCGGCGCAACAGGGCCTTGACCCGGGCTTCCAGCTCGGTCAACTCGAACGGCTTGGCCAGGTAATCGTCGGCGCCCAGGTTCAGGCCATGGACCCGGTCCTTGACGTCGCTGCGGGCGGTGAGCATCAGCACCGGCAGGTTCTTGCCCCGGGCCCGCAAGCGTGCGAGCACCTCGAAACCGTCCATGCGCGGCAGGCCGACATCGAGGATCGCCACGGCGTACTCCTCGCTGCCCAGGGCCAGGTCGGCGGCCACGCCATCGTGCAGCACATCCACGGTCAGGCCGGTGCTCTTGAGCGCCTGGGCGACACTTTCGGCCAGTTGCAGATGGTCTTCGACGAGCAGGACTCGCATGGATGATTACCTCGTTTCAGGGGGATCGACGCCGCTCTTTGGCGCGGAGTGTACCGCCGCATCCGCCGCTGTGAAGCCCGAAAACCGGGAAAATGCACTGAAAGGTTAGCGAAAGGTTGGCCCTTTAGAGTCCCGCTACGGACAGTCTCGACTGCCCTGGTCTAAACGACCGCTGACCCGCAAAACGCCTCGAAGCGTTTTCGTCGACAATAAGAACAATAACGGAGTACCCCTGGATGCCGTCCACGCGCCCTCACGCCGCCACACCTGTATTTTTTCCCCGTCTGACCCCGACCGCCCTGGCCAGCGCCGCGGCCCTCGCCGGTGTCGCCCCCTTGAGCCAGGCCGCCTTTCTCGAAGACAGCAGCGCCACCTTCGAAACCCGCAACATGTACTTCAACCGCGACTTCCGCGAGGGCACCAGCGCCCAGCAGTCCAAGCGCGACGAATGGGCCCAGGGGTTCATGCTCAACCTGCAGTCGGGCTATACCGAAGGCACCGTCGGCTTCGGCCTGGACGCCCTGGGCATGCTCGGGGTCAAGCTCGATTCCAGCCCCGACCGCACCGGCACCGGCCTGCTGCCGACCCACGATGACGGGCGCGCCGCCAATGAGTACTCCAAGCTCGGCCTGACCGGCAAAGTGAAGATCTCCGCCAGCGAACTGAAAATCGGCAGCCTGATTCCCGAGTTGCCGATCCTCAAGCCCAACGACGGGCGCATCCTGCCGCAGACCTTCGAAGGCGGCTTGCTGACCTCCAAGGAGATCAAGAACCTGACCTTCACCGGCGGCCGCCTGGACAAGGCCAAGGACCGCGACGACAGCAACTACGAAGACATCCGCCTCAACAACAAGAACAGCCGCTTCGCCGGCACCGTGGCCGGCAAGCACTTCAACTTCGGCGGCCTGGACTACAAGTTCACCGACAAGATCACCGGCAGCTACCACTTCGCCCAACTGGACGACGTCTACAACCAGCACTTCCTCGGCCTGCTGGCGTCCCGCCCCCTGGGGCCTGGTACCTTCGCCAGCGACCTGCGCCTGGCCATCAGCGATGACCAGGGCCAGGCCCGAGGCGGCAAGATCGACAACCGCTCCCTCAACGGCCTGTTGAGCTACGCCCTGAGCGGCCACAAATTCAGCGCCGGCTACCAGCACATGTCCGGCGACAGCGCCTTTCCCTATGTCGATGGCAGCGACCCGTACCTGGTGAACTTCGTACAGATCAACGATTTTGCCGGTGCCGAGGAACGCTCCTGGCAGGCCCGCTACGACTACGACTTCGCCAAGCTTGGGGTGCCCGGCCTGAGCTTCATGACCCGCTACATCAGCGGCGACAACATCGCCCTGAAAAACGGCGACACCGGCAAGGAGTGGGAGCGCAACACCGAGATCAAGTACGTGGTGCAAAGCGGCACCTTCAAGAACGTCGCCGTGCGCCTGCGCAACGCCACCTACCGCTCCAACTATTCGGCTCGCGACGCGGATGAAGTGCGCCTGCTGGTGAGTTACGCCGTAGCCCTGTGGTAAGCCCGCGAGCAAGCCTCGCTGTTTCACCATTGCGTAGGAGCTGGCTTGCCAGCGAACAGGCCCGCAAGCCCTGCACAGGGCTCAAGGCTCTTTCGCCGGCAAGCCGGCTCCTACGGAAAAAAGGGTCGTGGATGACCCGGACAGACCGATAACAACAACTCCTGTGGAGACAATCATGGACTTTTCATTGCGCAACCTCGCCCTCACCGCCGGCTGCATGCTGTTCGCCGGCCAGTTGCTGGCCGCGTCCGCCGAACCCAAGCGCCCGGAATGCATCGCCCCGGCCTCCCCCGGCGGCGGCTTCGACCTGACCTGCAAGCTGGCGCAAAGTGCCCTGGTCAACGAGAAGATTCTGACCAAGCCGATGCGCGTGACCTACATGCCTGGCGGGGTCGGCGCCGTGGCGTACAACGCCGTGGTAGCCCAGCGCCCCGCCGACGCCGGAACCCTGGTGGCCTGGTCCAGCGGCTCGCTGCTGAACCTGGCCCAGGGCAAGTTCGGCCGCTTCGATGAAAGCGCAGTGCGCTGGCTGGCGGCAGTGGGCACCAGCTACGGCGCCATCGCCGTGAAAAGCGATTCGCCCTACAAGACCCTCGACGATCTGGTCCAGGCCCTGAAGAAAGATCCAAGCAAGGTGGTGATAGGTTCCGGCGGCACCGTGGGCAGCCAGGACTGGATGCAGACCGCGCTGATCGCCAAGGCCGCCGGGATCAACCCCCGGGACCTGCGCTACGTGGCCCTGGAAGGCGGCGGCGAAATTGCCACCGCCCTGCTGGGTGGCCACATCCAGGTAGGCAGTACCGACATCTCCGACTCCATGCCGCACATCCTGGCCGGCGACATGCGCCTCTTGGCAGTGTTCTCCGAACAGCGCCTGGACGAGCCGGAAATGAAAGACATCCCCACCGCCAAGGAGCAGGGCTACGACATCGTCTGGCCGGTGGTGCGCGGTTTCTACCTCGGGCCTAAGGTCAGCGATGCAGAGTATGCCTGGTGGAAGGAAGCCTTCGACAAGCTGCTGGCCTCCGAAGACTTCGCCAAGCTGCGTGATCAGCGCGAACTCTTCCCCTTCGCCCTGACCGGCCCCGAGTTGGACACCTATGTGAAGAAACAGGTGGCCGACTACAAGACCCTGGCCAAAGAGTTCGGCCTGATCCAGTGACCGCCCCTTGCTGACGGCCCGGCCCTCGCGCATCGAGGGCCGCGCCCGGGAGTTACCCATGCTCGTTCAACGTCTCTTCGCCGCGGTGTTGCTGCTGGCCTGCGCCAGCCTGGCACTGATGGCCTGGCCGTATCAGGCGGCCTTTTCCTACGAACCCGTGGGCCCGCGGGCCTTCCCTCTGCTGATGCTCGGCCTGATGGGCCTGGCCTTGCTGTACATGCTGTTTCGCCCGGCGCCGATCAAGCACAGCGAAGACGAACCACCCCTGGACCGGGCAACCCTGAACAAGATCACGATCTGCGTGGCCTTGCTGCTGGTGTTCGCCGGCACCTTCGAACCCCTGGGGTTCATCATCGCCAGCATCCTCATCGGCGTACCGATGGCCCGGCTCTATGGCGGTCGCTGGCTGCCCAGCCTGGTGATCATCAGCCTGCTCAGTGTCGGCCTCTACTGGTTGTTCGACCGGGTCATGGACGTACCACTGCCCCTCGGCCTGCTCGACGTTCTGGAGAATTGATATGGATACCCTCAGTTATCTGGGCCAGGGCTTCGGCGTTGCGCTGACTCCCTACAACCTGGTCACCGCCCTGTCCGGCACCCTGATCGGCACCGTGGTCGGCCTGCTCCCGGGCCTGGGCCCGATCAACGGCGTGGCGCTGCTGATCCCCATCGCGTTCGCCCTGGGCCTGCCACCGGAGTCGGCATTGATCCTGTTGGCGGCGGTGTACCTGGGCTGCGAATACGGCGGGCGCATCAGCTCGATCTTGCTCAACATCCCTGGCGAAGCCTCCACCGTGATGACCACCCTCGACGGCTACCCCATGGCCCGCAAAGGCCTGGCTGGCGTGGCCTTGTCACTCTCGGCCTGGAGTTCGTTCATCGGTGCCTTCATCGCCACCTGCGGCATGGTGCTGTTCGCCCCGCTGCTGGCCAAGTGGGCAATCGCCTTCGGCCCGGCGGAGTATTTTGTGCTGATGGTGTTCGCCATCGTCTGCCTGGGCGGTATGGCCGGCGACCGGCCGTTGAAGACCTTCATTGCCGCGCTGATCGGGCTGTTTCTGTCGGCGGTGGGCATCGACGCCAACAGCGGCGTGTACCGTTTCACCGGGGACAACATCCACCTCACCGACGGCATCCAGTTCGTGGTGCTGGTGCTGGGCCTGTTCTCCATCAGCGAGATCCTGTTGCTGCTGGAGAAGACCCATCGCGGCCAGGAAGCGGTGAAGGCCACCGGACGCATGATGTTCAACCTCAAGGAAGCGGCCTCGGTGTTCGTGGTGAACATCCGCTGTGGCCTGCTGGGCTTCATCATGGGCGTGCTGCCCGGCGCCGGCGCGACCCTGGCCAGCGCCGTGGCCTACATGACCGAAAAACGCATCGCCGGTGCCAGCGGCACGTTCGGTGAAGGCGACAAGCGCGGCCTGGCCGCCCCGGAAACCGCCATCGGCGCCTCGGCCTGCGGTGCCCTGGTGCCGATGCTGACCCTCGGCGTACCCGGCTCCGGCACCACCGCGGTGATGATCGGCGCGCTGTCGCTGTACAACATCACCCCGGGTCCGCTGCTGTTCCAGCAGCAGCCGGATATTGTCTGGGGCCTGATCGCTTCGCTGTTCATCGCCAACATCATGCTGGTGATCCTCAATATCCCGATGATCCGCATCTTCACCCGCATCCTCGCGGTGCCCAACTGGGCCCTGGTGCCGGTGATCGCGATCATCACCGGGATCGGCGTCTACGCAGTGCATGCCACCACCTTCGACCTGTTCTTGATGGTCGGCATCGGCATCTTCGGCTACATCCTGCGCAAACTGGACTTCCCGCTGTCGCCGGTACTGCTGGGCTTCATCCTCGGCGGCCTGATGGAACAGAACCTGCGCCGGGCGCTGTCGATCTCCAACGGCGCCATGGAGATTCTCTGGTCGAGCCCGATCACCGTCGGGGTCTGGGTGCTGACCCTGATCATGCTGCTGATGCCGTTGCTGCGTATCTGGCGCAAGCGCGCGGCCCAGCAACGTGCCGTGGCCGATGTCTGAAGCCCGCTTGAGGCAATGGTGGGGCACGCCCCTGGTGGGCCTGGCTGGCGGTTACCTCGCCAGCCAGGTCGGCTGGCCGCTGCCGTGGATGGTCGGCTCGTTGCTGGCGATCATCCTGGTGCGCTGCCTGACGCCCTGGCAATTGGCGGAGATCCCCGGCGGGCGCAAAGGCGGGCAATGGGTGGTGGGCATCGGCATTGGCCTGCACTTCACCCCGCAGGTGATGGAGCAGGTACTGAGCCACTTCGGCCTGATCTTCTTCGGTGCCCTGGTCACCAGCCTGTCCAGCGTGGTCGGGGTCTGGTTGCTGCGACGCACCGGGGAAGACCGGGCCACGGCGTTCTTCTCCAGCATGCCCGGCGGCTCCGGGGAGATGGTCAATCTCGGCGCCCGTAACGGTGCGGTGCTCAGTCGGGTAGCGGCCGGGCAGAGCCTGCGGGTGCTGACGGTGGTGCTCTGCGTACCGGCGGCGTTCAAGTACCTGTTGGGGGAAGGCACCCCGTCCCAGCACGCCAGCAGCGTGGACTGGCAGTGGCTGGCCCTGCTGTTCCCGGCCGGAGCGCTGCTGGCCTGGCTCTGGCAACGCCTGCGCCAGCCCAATCCCTGGCTGTTCGGGCCCTTGTTGCTGAGCGCGACGGCGAGCATCGCCTGGGACCTGCACATCGGCCTGCCTGACGGCGCCAGCCAGTTGGGCCAGTGGCTGATCGGCAGTGGTTTGGGCTGTCACTTCAACCGGGAGTTCTTTCGTCGGGCGCCCTCGTTCATGGGCCGTACCCTGATCGCCACCGCCCTGACCATGCTGATGGCCGGCCTCGCGGCCCTGGGCCTGAGCGTGCTGACCCGCCTCGATCTGCGTTCGCTGACCCTGGGCATGATGCCCGGCGGTATTGCGGAAATGAGCCTGACGGCAGAGGTACTGCAACTGTCGGTGCCACTGGTGACGGCGATGCAGGTGATGAGGTTGTTGTTCGTGCTGTTTCTTGCAGAGCCCCTGTTCCGGCATTGGAACCGGGACTGAAAGTCTTGTTCGCCGGCAAGCCGGCTCCTACAGGGGATGTTGGAGCCAGCTTGCCGGCGAAAGGGGCTTGATCAAACCGGCGGCAGGCGCCACTCGATCGGCGTCTCGCCGTTCTGCTCAAGGTATTTGTTGGTGCGGCTGAAGTGCCCGCAACCGAGGAAGCCACGGTAGGCCGACAGCGGCGACGGGTGCACCGAGGTCAGTACCAGGTGCTTGGTGGCATCGATCAGTTTCTGCTTGCTCTGGGCATGGGCGCCCCACAGCAAGAACACCAGGTGCGGCTGATGCTCGCTGACCACTTCGATGATCCGGTCGGTGAAGAACTGCCAGCCCTTGCCCGCATGGGACGCAGCGTTGGCCCGCTCCACGGTCATGGTGGTGTTGAGCATCAGCACGCCCTGGTCGGCCCAGCTTTGCAGGTAGCCATGGTTGGGAATGTCGATGTTCAGGTCGCGCTTGAGCTCTTTATAGATGTTCACCAGCGACGGCGGCGCCGGTACGCCGGGCTGCACCGAGAAGCACAGGCCGTGGGCCTGGCCCGGCCCGTGGTACGGATCCTGGCCGAGAATCACCACCTTGACCTTGTCCAGCGGCGTCGAATTCAAGGCGTTGAAGATCATCGGTCCCGGCGGGTAGATTTCCTTGCCGGCGGCATGTTCCCGGCGCAGGAACTCGCGCAGTTCGCTCATGTAGGGCTGCTCGAATTCGGCCCGCAGGGCCTCCTTCCAGCTCGGTTCGAGTTTGATACGATCGTCAGCAGTCATGGCCAGGCCCGTGAAAAAACAATGGCCGCACCCTAGGAAAGCCGACTTCGCTTGTCAATTGATCTGACACAGATCCGGCACTTTCCCTACCAGCGATCATACTGATCGCTTGTATTGCTCCTCGAGGTCACGATGAACCTGCAAGTCGAAGCACTCACCGGCAGTGATGGCGCCCGCATCGCCATTGCCACCCTGGACGCGGAAAAAACCCTGAACGCCCTGTCGCTGCCGATGATCCAGCAACTGAGCGAACACCTCGACGCCTGGGCCAAGGACCCGCAAGTGGTCTGCGTGCTGTTGCGCGGCAACGGCACCAAGGCCTTCTGTGCCGGTGGCGAAGTGCGCAGCCTGGCCCAGGCATGCCTGGATCATCCGGGCGAAGTGCCGGCCTTGGCCGGGCATTTTTTCGCCGCGGAATACCGTCTCGACTATCGCCTGCACACCTACCCCAAGCCGGTGATCTGCTGGGGCCACGGCTATGTACTGGGCGGCGGCATGGGGTTGCTGCAAGGGGCCGGCATCCGCATCGTCACCCCCAGCAGTCGCCTGGCGATGCCGGAGATCAGCATCGGCCTGTATCCCGATGTTGGCGCCAGCTGGTTCCTTTCACGCATGCCCGGCAAGCTCGGGCTGTTCCTTGGCCTGACTGGTGCCCACATCAACGGCCGCGACGCCCTGGACTTGAACCTCGCCGACCGCTTCCTGCTGGATGAGCAACAAGAGGCCCTGATCGAGGGCCTGCTGCAACTGAACTGGCAGGAACAAACTCCGCGCCAGCTCAACAGCCTGTTCAAGGCCCTGCAACAGGAAGCCCTGGAGCACATGCCCGCCGCTCAATGGCTGCCGCGCCGACAGCAGATCGACGCTTGGCTGGATGTCAGTGACGTAACCGCCGCCTGGCAGGCCATCGTCCAGTTGCACGGTCACAGCGACGGCCTCTTCAGCCGCGCAGCCAAGACCCTTGGCGAAGGCTGCCCGCTGACTGCGCACCTGGTGTGGGAACAGATTCGCCGGGGCCGCTTCATGTCGCTGGCCGAAGTCTTCCAGATGGAATACACCCTGAGCCTGAACTGCTGCCGGCATCCGGAGTTCGCCGAGGGCGTGCGTGCGCGCCTGATCGACAAGGATCAGCAACCGCACTGGCATTGGGCGGATATCAATCAGGTGCCCGAGGCCGTGGTCGAAGCGCACTTCCACAAGGCCTGGGAAGGTCGCCATCCCCTGGCGGACCTGACGGATTACTAAAAAGCCCATAGCCGCCCGTGGCGGCTATGGGCTCCTGGCCCCGGCAGGATCAGTGGCCGCGCCCACCTCGTCCATGGTCGCCACGGCCACGCCCGCCGTGACCGCCCCAGTCCTGGTCGCCACCGTTGTCATTGTTCCAGTTGCCATGACGCTCGTGCCCGCCCCAACCCTGCGCGGGATAGGGCCGGTAGACCGCCCGGGGAACCTGGTAATAACGCGGGGCCGGTGAGTAATAGCGCGGCGCCGGCTGGTAGTAGCGCGGCGCGTAGTAGCTGCGTCCGGTGGAGTAATAGGAAGCGCCGCCACCGTAGTAATAGGCCGGTGCCGGGGTGCTGTAGACCTCGGAGCTGTAGTAGCTGGAGCCACCATCGTAATAAGGGACACACGCGCCAAGACTCAAACCCAGTAATGCAACAAGCAGAAGTCGACGATACATGGCGGCCTCCTGGACCGCGAAGAAGCCACGCCAGCGACGCTGGCAGGCGGCAATCAGCAACAGGCTGACTGACGAAGTATCTGACCGCAAAAATGCCTTCCGGTGCGATTCTGGCAACACATTTATACAAGTCATGCGACCGCTGGTAGGCCGCCGCCCATGGCGCCTCAAGGCGTCGGCCGGAGGCGACGCAAGAGGCGTTTGCAATGTATCGATACCCAGACAATTCAGTGCGCTGATGAACGAGTCATTTGCCCGCCATGCCACTAGAATGCGTCATCGGGCCACTCTCACGGAATCGCCATGCCGCTTCGTTCTCCCCTGTATTCGCAACGTTCGCTGGTGCTGGTCCTGATCACCTTGCTGGGCAGTGGCTTCCTCGCCACCTCCCTGCTCAGCTACTACGCCTCGCGGGATTCGATCCGCGACAACATCGTCAACACCGAGCTGCCACTGACTTCTGACACTGTGTATTCGGAAATCCAGAAGGACCTGGTACGGCCGGTGCTCATCTCCTCGATGATGGCCCGCGACACCTTCATGCGTGACTGGGTGGTGGCCGGCGAGCGCGACCCCAGCCAGATGACCCGCTACCTCAATGAGGTCATGACCCACTACGACGCCTACACCGCGTTCTTCGTGTCCAACACCAGCCTCACCTACTACCAGGCCAAGGGCGTGCTGAAGAAGATCAAGGTCGATGAGCCCAGGGATGCCTGGTACTTTCGCGTGCGTGACATGGCCGCGCCCTATGAAATCAATGTCGACCCGGACCTGGCCAACCAGGACAAGCTGACTTTCTTCATCAACTACAAGGTCCACGACTATCAGGACCGCTTCATCGGCGCCGCCGGCGTCGGCCTGACGGTAGACGCGGTCATCAAGCTGATCGACAAGTACCAGCAGCGCTACCAGCGCAGCGTGTACTTCGTCGACACCTTCGGGCGCATCGTGCTGACCGGTGCCGATGGCGGCCCCCAGGGTGCCCGCAGCGGCCAGTCCCTGCATGACCTGGCGAGCTTGAAAGAACTGATGCCCCAACTGCCCAAGCCCCACAGTGGCAGCTTTGAATACTCGACCCAGGGCCAGGGGCATTTTCTCAATGTGCGTTTCATTCCCGAGCTGAACTGGTACCTGTTCGTCGACAAGCGCGAAGATGGCGCCCTCAGCGGCATCCGCCAGTCGCTGTACCTGAACCTGCTGATCTGCCTGGTGATCACCAGCATCGTGCTGATCCTGCTCAGCAGCGTGGTGCGCCGCTACCAGCGCAAGATCGAAACCCAGGCCACCCTCGACAGCCTGACCCGCCTGCCCAACCGCCGCGGTTTCGACCTGCTGGCAGCCCAGGCCTTGCAAGAGGCGCGGCGCGATCTGACACCGCTCTGCGCCCTGCTGCTGGACCTGGATCACTTCAAGCGTCTCAACGATACCTACGGCCACCTGGCCGGGGATCAGGTGCTCAGCGGCTTCGCCCGGGACCTGCAGGATTGCCTGCGCCAGTCCGATATCGTCTGTCGCTGGGGCGGCGAGGAATTCATCGTATTGCTCAAGGACACCGAGAGCGGGCCCGCCCTGCAGATCGCCGAGAAGATTCGCCAGCTGACCGAGCGGCAGCGCTACTACTATGAAGGGCAACCCCTGCAACTGACCGTCAGTATCGGCTTGACCGCCCTGCAACCGGAGGACACCCTGCACAGCCTGCTGTCCCGTGCCGACCATGCGATGTACCGCGCCAAGCAAAGTGGACGTAATCGAACCTGCGTGGAAATGCCTCACTCCAGCCATGAATGAACCTGACCTTTGCCCGGCCTGCGGTGCCCGCAACGACTGCGCCCTGGCCGACCCACGCACGGCGGACCAAGCCTGCTGGTGCTATAGCGTGAGCATCGACCCGGCCATCATCGAGGCCCTGGCGCCGCAACTGCGCGACCGTGCCTGCCTGTGCCCGCGCTGCGCCGGGGTCGAGGCGCAGTTGCGCGCCGGCACCCTGCCCAGCTCCTGAAACCCGCCCTCGTCCACTGCCAGCGATCCCCTGCCATGCGCCTCGACCGTTTCCTCAGCAACCTGCCGCGCTTCAACCGCCAACAGGTGCGCCTGCTGCTGGTGCAGCGGCGCGTGCGTATCGACGGTCAGCCGGTCAGCGATCCACGGGCCGAGGTCGATGAATTCAGTCGGGTGGAGCTGGATGAGGACGTGCTGCAGGCCGGCAAGCCGGCACGCTACTTCATGCTGCACAAGCCCATGGGTTGCGTCAGCGCCACCCGCGATCCCGAGCACCGGACCGTGCTGGAGCTGATCCACGAGCCGGACCCGCAGGAACTGCACATCGCCGGACGCCTGGACTACAACACCACCGGGCTGATGCTGATCACCAACGACGGCCACTGGTCGCGACGCCTGACCCAGCCGCAGACCAAGCTGCCCAAGCTCTACTACGTGGAAACCGAAGACGAGATTGGCCCCGAGTACATCCAGACCTTCGCCGAGGGCCTGTATTTTGCCTTCGAAGACCTCACCACCCTGCCCGCGCAGTTGCAGATCCTCGGTCCGCGCAGCGCTCGACTGAGCATCGTCGAAGGGCGCTATCACCAGGTCAAACGCATGTTCGGCCACTTCAACAACAAGGTGCTGCGCCTGCATCGCGAACGCATGGGGCCGCTGCTGCTGGACGAACGGCTGGCACCTGGCGAATACCGGCCCCTGAGCGCCGACGAAATCCGCCTGATCTGAAGTACCCCCTGCCCGGACGACCGCTGGGCAGAAGCTGTCGAACAATTTGTCCAATCGACTTGCAGGTTGCCGATTGCCCTGCTTGAATCACTCCGTCGGCCGAAATGTGACCGACGAGTCACGAACAGACATCTAAGAAACCTTTTGCCGGCCTGAGCCCTGCCTGCTCTGCATTTCCCCGGCAAATCGCCCACCTATAACAACACCCGTCGACCTGCCTTACCGGATCGACATGGGCTCCCATTCCAGGCGTATGCCTACCTGTCACATTGCCCGTGCACACTCAGTGATGCGCGCATACCCGCTTGCCAGGAGTCTTATGACATGAGGCCAGAAATCGCTGTGCTGGATATACAGGGTCAGTATCGGGTTTACACGGAGTTCTATCGCGCAGATGCCGCAGACAAGACCATCATTCTGGTCAACGGTTCGATGGCCACTACTGCGTCCTTTGCGCAGACCGTGAAGAACCTGCACCCGCAGTTCAACGTGGTGCTCTACGACCAGCCCTACGCGGGCCGCTCCAAAGCCCACAACAAACACGAACGGATGCTCACCAAGGAAGTGGAGGGGCAGATCCTCCTGGAGTTGATCGAGCACTTTGCCGCCGAGCATGTGCTGTCGTTTTCCTGGGGCGGCGCCGCAGCCTTGCAGGCTCTGGCCCAGCGTCCACGGCGCATCGAGAAGGCGGTGATCAGCTCGTTCTCGCCGGTGATCAACGAGCCGATGCGCGACTACCTGGAGCGCGGTGTCGACTACCTCGGCAACCTCGACCGCCATCGCGTCGGCCACCTGGTCAACGACACCATCGGCAAGCACCTGCCCTCGCTGTTCAAGCGTTACAACTATCGCCACGTCAGCAGCCTGGCGGAACACGAGTACGGGCAGATGCACTTCCACATCAGCCATGTGCTCAACGGCGACCGGCAGTGCTACTTGCGGGCGGCGAAGAAGATCCAGGTGCCGGTGCTGTTTCTCAACGGTGAGTGGGACGAGTACACCTCGGCCAACGACGCCAAGCTGTTCGCCGACCATGTGCAGCAAGCGAGCTTCAGCACCATCCAGGCCACCGGGCATTTTCTCGACATGGAACACAAGGCCGCCTGCCGCGACAGCCGCCAGGCATTGCTGGGATTCCTCAAGCCGGGTCAGTACGACGCTCGAACGCGCGCGCACTATGATCAGCCTCAGCATGCACGGGCGATCTGACCGTGCAGCGTCACAGGTGGGCCAGACGTCCTTGAAAAACCCTGTTTTTCCTGGCGCATGGCCCACCTGCGGCGAACAGCGATGACACGCAAGCACAGGTCAGATAAAGAAAAACTTCAAATCTGCGGCCACATCTGGTACAAAGTCAGCCGTTCGAGCGGGTGTCGTATAATGGCATTACTCCAGCTTCCCAAGCTGATAACGAGGGTTCGATTCCCTTCACCCGCTCCACTTCCTCTATCTGCAAGCCTGTGCAGATGTCCGTAGCAGTTCATCAAGTCCTCGCTTCAAGCGTTTTCCTCGACTCCCGCTTCTCAAGCACAAGCCTCGTCCGGATGCTCCGGGTTCATCACTGACCTGCCGCGCACCTGGGCTGATTGCCAAGCAAAAGCTGGCACCACCGCCCCCGGGCGAACTGCGCGAGCCACCGCTAGCCGCCCCTGCTGCACAACCGCCCCGACAGCTTTGTCCAGCCCGCTCAGAAGACCTGCTGCAAGGGAAAGCGCCGGGCACCGCTGCGAGCGAGGAATTTCTCCTGGCCCATGGGCCGCGCCAGAAAATACCCCTGGGCTTCATCACAGCCGAAAGTGCGCAGCATCTGCAGACATTTGAAGCTCTCGATGCCCTCGGCCACGGTGCGGTAACCCAGTTCCCGGGCCAGAGCGATCACCGAGCGGGTGATCTTCTGGTGCTGGGCGCTGCTCTCAAGGTCGGTGACCATGGACTTGTCGAGCTTCACCACATTGGCCGGAATCTGATGCAGGTAGGCGAAGTTGCTGTAGCCGGTGCCGAAGTCGTCGATGGCCACATCCATGCCCAGGCCGCGAATCTTGCTCAGTTGATCCAGCACCGTGGGGTTGGAGCGCAGCCAGGCGCCTTCGGTGATTTCCACTTCCAGGCGCTGTGGGTCGATGCGATGACGCCGGCAGGCATCGCGCAGCACATCGGCAATGTCCTGGTCCTCGAAATCCTGGGGCGAGAGGTTGATCGACAGACGCTGCACGTCGCTGGAACTCCAGCGCTGCAGGCGCTCCAGCACGGCATTGATCACCCAGTGGGTCACCCGGTGGATCAGCGTATTGCGCTCCATGACCGGAATGAACTCCGCCGGTGAAATCGGCCCCAGCCACGGATGATCCCAGCGGATCAGCGCCTCGGCGCCGACCTGAGCGCCATCGGGCAGGGCGAAGCGCGGCTGGAACATCAGGTAGATCTGCCCGCTGTCCAGGGCTTCGCTGATGTCCGAGGCGAGGTTGAAGGCCCGCCGATAGGCCTGGTCACGCACCACATCGTAAGGTGCCCAGGTGCTGCGGCCGAGGGTCGCCAGTTCCAGGGCGAACATCGCCTTGCGCAGGACGTCGGGCACCGCGTCGCGGTCCGTGAAGAACTCCACCGTACCCGCGCACACCCCGGGAATCATCGGCAACTCCAGGCCCGGCGGCTGACGGCGCAGACGCCGCACCAGCCCATCCAGAAAGCGCTCGATCCCGGGGGCCGCCGGCAGCAGGAAACCAAAGCGCTTGACCGACACGTGATACACCCGCACATGCCGCCCCAGGTAGGTGAGCAGTTGCTGGGCCAGGAAGCGCACGATGGTTTCGAATGGCGCCAGGCCCATGGCCAGGGTCAGCTCGTGGGCCACGGTCATGTCCACCGCATCCACCAGCACCAGCACGCGCCTTTCTCCCGGATGCTCCTCCGCCAGGTCGTACAGATCGCTCTGGAACTGTTCGCGGTTGGGCAGGCCGCTCACCGGGTCACGCCGGGTCAGGCGCTGACGCTGCTCGACCTGTTCCATCACCAGCGATGCCAAGTCACGCAATTGCTGGCGCTCGGCGGCATTCAGGCGCTGGGGCTCTTTGTCGATGACGCACAGACTGCCAATCGCATGCCCGGTGGAGGTAATCAGTGGCGCACCCGCATAAAAGCCGATGCCCGGCTCATCGGTCACCAAGGGATTGGAATGGAAGCGCACATCCTGACGGGCGTTTTGTACCTCGAACACATCATCAGTTCTGATGGTGTAAGCGCAGAACGATTGCTCGATGGGGGTCTGTTCGGCCGCGAACCCCACCCGCGACTTGAACCATTGCCGATCACGGTCCACCAGGGTGATCAACGCCGTGGGCACCTTGAAATACTCGGCGGCCAGCCGGCAGATACGGTCAAAACGCTCGCAACGGGCGGTATCCAGCAGTTCCAGGGCATACAGGGCAGCCAGGCGCTGCTCCTCGGCCAACGCCTTATCGGGCATACGCCGTCTCGGGCAGGTTCAACACACTCATCAGCAACCTATCTCACTCACGGGGGGATACAACGATGCCCGGAAACCGGGCCGGGCCTTGAAGTAATGGCATTACGACATCTATCGACAGCATGACGCAGTGACTGGTGCTTGCCAATTCCATCCGTCGGACGAACGGTCGACGGCCAGCGTCTGAACGCTTCGTTGAAACACTTGATCTAGAGCGACCTACCCTGGAAGGTAGAGCTCCGCCAGGGCGCACTGAGACGCCACACCGCTGCCCTCTCCACCCGGAAAACCGCCCCATGCCAAGGCCCCCTACGTTGCATCGTTGCCTGTACCTGTGGAGCGCGCTGGCCGTGTTCCTGCCGATCCTCGCCCAGGCCGCCGAACCCCAGCCCCAGCCCCCCAGCGCCGCCGACATTGCCTGGCTCAGGCGCGACGGCTTCGACCTGGACACCGCGCAATTCCAGCGCCTGCGCCACCTGGGCCGTGACGGATTGCTCGAGGCGCAACTGCAAGATCGCCTGCGCGAGCCGTTGCCAGCGGCAATCGACGCCCTGCTGCGCAGCTACCCGGTCCTGAACGGCTCGACCCCGGCCCTGCTGCAGGACTTCAAGCAGCGCCAGGAACAGCTCAAGGCCATGCCCGACGGTGATGCCCGCAACCAGGCCAGGCAAGACCTTCGCCAGCGGGCCAGCCAACTCGCCGAGCAGACCCAGTCCGCGGTGCTGCTGCACGCCATCTACGGCCCCAACCAGCTCAAGGAGCAACTGGTGCTGTTCTGGCTCAATCACTTCAGCCTGTTCCAGGGCAAGGGCCAGGTGCGGCTGCTGAGCGCCGACTACGTGAACCAGGCGATTCGCCCCCATGCCCTGGGCAAGTTCAAGGACCTGCTGCTGGCCACCCTGCAAAGCCCGGCCATGCTCGAATACCTCGACAACAGCCAGAACGCCAAGGGCCGGGTCAACGAGAACTACGCCCGTGAACTGCTGGAGCTGCACAGCCTCGGCGTGGCGGCCGGCTACAGCCAGGAGGACGTGCAGCAACTGGCCCTGATCCTCACCGGCGCCGGGCTGATGCCCCCGGATGGCCGCGAGCAACGTTGGCCCCGGCCCCTGCAACCGCTAGTGGTGCAACAGGGTCTGTTCCAGTTCAACCCCAAGCGCCATGACTTCAGCGACAAGCACCTGCTTGGCCACACCATCAAGGGCAGCGGTTACGCCGAAATCACCCAGGCCATCGACCTGATCACCCGGCAACCGGCCTGCGCCCAGTTCATTGCGCGCAAGCTGGCCCAGTACTTTGTCGCCGACGAACCGCCACCGGCGCTGGTGGCCCGCATGGCCAAGACCTTCCACGACAGCGACGGCGACATTGCGCAGGTCATGCGCACGCTGATGCAGTCACCGGAGTTGCTGCAATCGACCGGCAGGAAATTCAAGGATCCGCAGCAGTTCGTGATCTCGGCGCTGCGCCTGACCTATGACGGCAAGCCCGTGGCCAACCCGCGCCCGCTGCTCAACTGGCTGAATCAGCTGGGCCAGCCGATATTCGGCCGGATTACCCCCGACGGCTGGCCGTTGGTGGCCAGTGGCTGGTCGAGCTCCGGACAGATGGCCAAGCGCTTTGAAATCGCCCGGGCCATAGGTTCGGGCAACAACCGGCTGTTCACCGCCGAAGGCAGCACGGTCCCGGGGCCGGGCTTTCCGATGATCACCACCCCGATGTATTACCAGGCGTTCGCTCCTCATCTCTCCAGCGCAACCCGCAACGCCCTGGAGCAGGCCGTCTCGCCCCAGGAATGGAACACCTTTCTGCTGTCCTCGCCGGACTTCAACAACCGCTGAGCTCGCGCCAAAGGGCTGCCCGCCACCTGACCAGGAACCGCCATGAATCGTCGCCAACTGCTGATTGCCGCGGCCGCCGCAGCTGCCCTGCCCGGCCTGTCGTTCTCCGCCCGGCTGTTCGCCGCACCGACCGCCGCGCCGCGGACCCTGCTGGTGTTCCTGCGCGGCGGTTACGACTGCAACAACCTGCTGGTGCCCTACGGCAGCGACTTCTACTACGAGTCGCGGCCGAACCTGGCGATCGCCCGCCCCGACGCCCGCGACCCGCAAAGCGCCATCGCCCTGGACAGCCACTGGGGCCTGAACCCGGTGCTGCGGGACTCGCTGTACCCGCTGTGGCAGCGTAAGGAAATGGCCTTCGTGCCCTTCGCCGGCACCGACGACCTGTCCCGCAGCCACTTCGCAACCCAGGACAGCATCGAAGCCGGACAGCCGAACCAGCCAAGCCGGCGCTACGACTCGGGCTTTCTTGCGCGCCTGGTCCGGCAAGTGCCCGACAGCGCGCCGATGGCTTTCACCGATGCCCTGCCCCTGAGCTTCCAGGGTGGCCGGGACATTCCCAACCTGTCCCTGCGCAGCGCCGGCAAGGTGCCCTTCGATGCGCGCCAGGCAAACATTCTCTCATCCATGTATCAGCACACGGCCTACGCCGCAGCAGCCAGCGATGGTCTGGCCTTGCGCCAGAAAGTCTCGCAGGAGCTGGAGCAAGAGATGCTCGCGGCCAATCGCGGGGCCGCCAATGCGCAGAACTTCGCCACCCAGACCCGGCGCATGGCCAGCCTGATGCGCGAACAGTACCGCCTGGGTTTCGTCGATGTCGGCGGCTGGGACACCCACGTCAACCAGGGCAGTACCCAGGGCCCGTTGGCCAACAACCTGGCCAACCTCGGGCAAGGGCTGGCGGCCTATGCCGAGGCCATGGGCGAACACTGGAAGAACAGCCTGGTAATCGTGGTATCCGAATTCGGCCGGACCTTTCGCGAGAATGGCGCCAAGGGCACCGATCACGGCCATGGCACGGTGTATTGGGTGCTCGGCGGCGCTGTGCGCGGTGGGCGCCTGGCCGGCGAGCAAGTGGCGGTAAATGCCCAGAGCCTGCTGCAGAACCGCGACTACCCAGTGCTCAACAACTACCGCGATCTGCTCGGGGGGTTGCTGGCCACGACCTGGGGACTGACGGGGCCCCAGGTGCAGCAAGTGTTCCCCAGCTCGCGGCCCAATGCCCTGGGGCTGGTCTGAAGCCTCGACCGGATGCCGGATGAACACGAAAAAAAGGAGCGATCCGAAGATCGCCCCCGAGGCTTGCAAGCCGATGCATTGGCCACTGGCCGCGACAGACTCTTGGCGATCTGCCGTGCATCCGCGGCAAGCCATTTGCCCCCTGTTACCGCCCCGCTCCTGCTGGGCGTGCTGCACTTTTTAACAGTTGGCAACTGTCTGCTTGCTGAACCCGGATGCAACCCGGGCCAGGAACACTTCACCCATCCCGCGATCCGCGGCGCTTGCCAAGCGGCGCAAAAAACTCAAGCATGCGCCGCCCGGGCCCTGGGCGCCCCTCGCTCACGGAAGGAGCCGTACCTTGAAAAAACTGCTGTTCCTGCTCTCCCTCGTCCTGTTGCTGATGCTCAATGTCGGTTACTACACCGAGCTTGAAGAGGCTGAAACCCACACCCGCTGGTTTCTCAAGCGAGCCCCGACCCTGCGCCTGGAGTTTTTCAACATCCATGCCAACGACGGCGATGACCGGCGCGTGGAAACACTCAGCAACGAACAACGGCAGATGATCATCGACTACTGCAAATACCGCCTGGGCATCGACACCCAAGTCACCACCCAGGCCGATGTGGCACGTTGCGCCAAGCTCTAGGGCAACCCTCTGCGAACATTCCAGGGCCCTGGCCCGCACCTTTGGTACTTGTCTCATGTAGCCCGGGCAAGCCTGCGGCTATGGTCGCAACAGCCCCGCTACGGCCCGCCCCGCCTCCCGGGGTGGTATGGTGGCCGGCTGCCCTGTGTGTCGGGGCTCACTGGAGGAGCAATACGCTGAACGCCTGGTCGTGAAGCTTGAGGAGGTCACTGAAGAGATATGTGTAACGCCAAAGATATTTACACTGCGGGTTGGGTCCTGGTGGTCATGTCCGGGCTGGTGTCCCTGGTGATCCAGGTGTACCTGGGTTATTTCAGGCTCGATGACATGGTCAAGCACCTGGCGCGCTGCCGAGTCATCGCCATCCGCATGCCGCTCCTGGGCAAGGACCCCCTGAGCCGCTTCTTCATGTTGCTGTGCATCGGCTCCATGTTCGCCATGCCCCATCTGTTCCTGCGCAACGGCGGCATGAACGCCAAGGACTACCGCAGATTCCCCCTGGGCCTGAAGTGCCTGATCAATCTGTTCCAGCTCGCGGCCCTGGCCGCCGCGATCGCCTTCCTGGTGCTGTGGTGGGTCAGCCGTCACCTCTGACGACCACCGTCGAGCCTGCGGGGCACCAGCTAGCGGTGCCCCGCACTTGAACCCGCCTCAGCCAGCGACCGCTTGTTGCTGGAAGTCCTCGCGAGTCATTGCAAAGAAGCGGCAAGGCAAGCCTTCGAAATCGGCCTCGTGGGTGAAACGAAAACCGATCTTGCGCGCCACCGCCAACGACGCCTCGTTATCGACATGGGCATCGGCGACTATCCGTTCCACGGCCGGGTCGGCAAACGCATGCTCGACAATCCGCCGCGCGGCCTCGCTGGCAAAACCGCGCCCCCAGGCCCGCCGCACCAGGCGCCAGCCCATTTCCAGCTCCGGCCCCACGGCGTCAAAGGGGATGAACGACACCCAGCCCAGCAATTCATCCGGCGCGTCCTTGGCAAAAATCGCCCAATAACCGCAGCGCGGGCCAAAGTCCTGGGTCATGCGCGAGCGCAGAAAATCCCGGTGCCATTGGCCGCCGTCCCAGGTGCCCGGAACAAAGCGCGTGACTTGCGGATCCTGGTCCATGCGCAGGCAAGCCTCGAAATGCTCAAGGGTACGTGGACGTAAAAACAGCCTGGGGGTTTCAAGGTGCAGGTTCATCCATGAGTGTCCAAGAAGGAGGGGCCGTCCATGAAATCGCAACGCAAGGAAAAATAGAAGGGGCGGCATGAGAATCAAGGTGTCGCGCAAGATCAGCGATAAGCGCCAAGGGCAACGCATACACTTTTCCACATGATTGTTCAGACAGTTCTGATTGAATGACACATATTCGCAGATGAGAATCGCTTCCAAATAAAAACGGAGGTCCTTTCTCAATGTCCAGTACTGCCCGTCCACATCCCTGGAAGCTATGGTCAACATCCCTTGGCTTGATGGCACTCAGCGAAGCCAGCATCGGCGCCAGCGCACAAGACGCTGCCGCCCCGTCCGGGCCGGCGGCCGTTACCCTGGGCACTACCCAGGTCAAGGGCGAACACCAGCCAGGATACAGACGTGAGGCATCGGACTCGGTGAAGTTCACCGCACCGCTGCGAGAAACGCCAAAGTCGGTGACCATCATCACCGAGTCGCTGATGCAGGAGCGCGCGGTATCGAGCCTGGCCGACGCCCTGCGCACCACGCCGGGGATCACCTTCGGCGCCGGTGAGGGCGGCACGCCACTGGGCGACCGGCCCTTCATTCGCGGTTTCGAAGCCAGTACCGACATCATGATCGACGGCATCCGCGACGTCGGGCGCATGACCCACGAAGCGTTCAACGTCGAGCAGATCGAGATCGTCAAGGGCCCGGGCTCGGCCTACTCGGGACGCGGCTCCACCGGTGGCACCATCAACCTGGTGAGCAAGGTGCCGCAACAGGCAAGCTTCGCCGCCGGCGGCCTGTCCCTGGGCACCGATCAACTGCGCCGGAGCACCGTCGACCTCAACCAGTACCTGCCCGAACAGAACATGGCCCTGCGCCTGAACGCCATGCAGCATGAGGCCGACACCCCCGGGCGCGATGATGTGCAAGTCTCCCGCTGGGGCCTGGCGCCGAGCCTTTCCTTCGGCCTGAACACCGACACCCGCGGCACCCTCAGCTATTACCACCTGCAGAGCGACGACATTCCCGACCAGGGCCACCCGGTGTCAGCCATCAGCGGCAAGCCGGTCAAGGTCAATCGAGACAATTTCTACGGCTTCAGCAAGCGCGACTTCCGCAAGACCTCGGCGGACCTGTTCACCCTGCAGCTGGAGCATGACCTCAATGACCACCTGACCCTGCGCAACACCACCCGCCAGGGGCGCAGCATGCAGGACTACATCATGAGCCGGCCGAACCTGGGCGCCGACGACGCCGCCCAGATCAGCAACCAAGCCGCTGGCGTGGTACTGCGCGGCCCGGCCCGGGGGCGCAACGTGGTCAATACCTCGCTGATCAACCAGACCGACCTCTTCGGCCAGTTCGACACCGGCCCCATCACCCATAGCTACAGCGCCGGCCTGGAGTTCTCCCGCGAGCGGATCGACGTGAAGAACCGCTATGCGCCGAAAAGATCCGCGACCGACCCCGGCGATCTCAACCATCCCAACCCGCAAGCCCCTTACGCCCCTGTGCCACGCGGCGACGGCAGCCACGACGTCACCCGGCATAACAACCGTGCCCTGTACGTGATGGACACCCTGGCCCTGCACGAACAATGGGACCTGAACCTGGGCGCCCGCTTCGACAATTACCACGTGCGTGACGACGCCCAGAGCAACCGCAACAACATCTGGACCTACCAGAGCGGCATCGTCTTCAAGCCCCTGCCCCATGGCAGCATCTACCTGTCCTACGGCACCTCGTTCAACCCTTCCGGGGAAACCGCCGGGCAATCCGGCAATGCCGACGGCGCCGCAGGCGGACGCTTGAGCAACCTGGCCCCGGAAAAGAGCCGCAGCCTCGAACTGGGCACCAAGTGGGACCTGCTCAATGAGCGCCTGTCCCTGACCGCGGCCCTGTTCAAGACCCAGAAGAGCAACGCCCGGACCTACGACCCGATCAGCAACGAAGTCACGCTGGACGGCAACGTCGAGGTCAAGGGCTTTGAAGTGGGTGCCACCGGCCACCTCACCGATCAATGGGAAGTGATGGCGGGCTACACCTACCTGGATGCCAGGACGCTCAAGTACGCGTCCGGGAAAGACACCCGCTTCGATGGCAACCGGGCCAAGTTCATCGCCCCCAACAGTGGCTCGATCTGGACCACCTACGCGCTCACCGAGCGCTGGAAGGTCGGCGGCGGCGCCAACTATGTGGACAAGCGCTACAGCAACGACGAAAACACCCGCAGCCTCGACGCCTACTGGCGCTACGACGCCATGCTCGCCTACCGGGTGAACAAGAACCTTGACCTGCAACTCAACGTGCTCAACCTGACCGACGAAACCTACTACGACGCCTCTCACGTGGGGATGTTCGCCATCGTCGCCCCTGGCCGCTCGGCGGAGCTGGCGGCCAAGGTGCGCTTCTGACGCGTCCGCCGGCCAGCCGCCAATCAAGACACGGCATCATGCCCGCCCCTGTTCGCCGGCAAGCCGACTCCTACGGATGCTTGTAGGAGCTGGCTTGCCAGCGAAGACGCCCACCAAAACGCCGCATGCAGCCGCTCCCCTTCACCGGCAAGCCGGCCTGCAGGAACAGGCCTCAGAGCAGCCGGCGAATCTCCTCCAGCAACTCCCGGGGAATCTGCACCCCATGCTCCAGGCTCCGGGCCCGAGCCTCGAAGCGGCGCTGGGACGGCAACCTGGCTCCGTCCCGGGCCATGTCGGCAAACAAGCCCTCCGCCCGCTCCAGACCGGCTTGATAACCCGGCCCCAGAAACACCTTGGGATCGAAGGCCAGCACCAGTTCGCCATGGCAAGGCGTGGCCCCGACGCCCTCATCGAAGGCCATGGACTCGACGCTGGTGAGGTCGCCGATCAAGGCTCCCGCCAGCAGTTCGATCATCGCCGCCAGGGCCGAGCCCTTGTGTCCGCCAAAGGTGCGCATCGCCCCTTGCAAGGCGGCCCGTGCATCGGTGGTGGGCTCGCCGTCGGCGTCAATCGCCCAGTGCTCGGGAATCGGCTTGCCCTGGCGCGCATGCAGTTCGATATCGCCCCGGGCGATGGCGCTGGTGGCGAAGTCAAAGACAAAGGGGTGAGCCCCAGGCCGCGGCCAGGCAAAGGCTAGAGGGTTGGTGCCGAACACCGGATGACGGCCGCCGGCCGGGGCCACCCAGCTGTGACTGGGGTTCATCGCCAGGCCCACCAGGCCGCAGTCGGCAATCGCCTCGACCTCCGGCCACAGCGCGGAAAAATGAAAGCAGCGCTTGATCACCATCGCCGCGATGCCCTGGTTGCGGGCCTTTTCCACCAACAGCGGCAAGCCGGTGTGAAAGCCCAGCAACGAGTAGCCGTAATGGGCATCCACCTCCAGCACCGCCGGCGATATGTGCCGCAGGCTAGGCTCGGCTCGGGGGTCGATCTTGCCTTCGCGCACCGAGCGCACGCAGCCCAGCAGGCGGTACACCCCGTGGGAATGGCATTCGTCACGCTGGCCCTGGGTGACGACTTCGGCGATGGCCCGAGCATGGGCCTCGGACAGACCGTGATGGGTAAGGACCCGATACGACAGGGCGCGGACTTCATCCAGTGACAGGGTGATGTGTTCAGACATGCGAGAACCTCTATGGCAGGTGGGGAACGCTCCTGTGGGAGAGTCTTGGTGGATGGAGAGATCAACCCGGGAACCGACCGTCGAGCAGTTGCGGCACCTGCAACGGGTTGGCGCTGCGCAGCTCGGCCGGCAACAGCGCCTCGGGCAAGTCCTGGTAGGCCACCGGGCGCAGGAAGCGCTGGATCGCCAGGCTGCCCACCGAGGTGCTGCGGCTGTCGGAAGTGGCCGGAAAGGGGCCACCGTGGACCATGGCATGGGTGACTTCGACCCCGGTGCCAAAACCATTGGCCAGCAGGCGTCCGGCCTTGCTCTCCAGCAACGGTAACAACGCCTGCACCTGCGGCTGATCGCCCTCGCTCAGGTGAAGGGCGATGGTCAACTGGCCCTCCAGGCTCTGCAGCACCTGCTGCAGGACCGTCATGTCGGCGCAGCGAACAATCAGCGAGGCCGGGCCAAAGACTTCCTCGCGTAATTCGGGGCACGCCATGAACGCCGCGGCCGAGGTGGCGAACAACGCCCCACGCGCCTGCTGGCCCTGCCCTTCCGGGCCCTGGGCCAGGGTCTGCACCCGGGCATGCGCCGCGAGGATGGCCGCGCCTTGGCAGTAGCTGCGGTAAATGCCCGGCGTGAGCATGGTCTGCGCCGCCACGTGGCCGAGGGCCTCGGCGGCGGCCCGCTCAAAACGCTGCAACGCCGGCCCATCGACGCCCAGGATCAACCCCGGGTTGGTGCAGAACTGCCCGGCGCCCAGGGTCAGTGAGGCAACGAATGCCGAGGCAATAGGTTCCGCGCGCTCCTCCAGGGCATGGGGCAACAGCAGCACCGGGTTGATCGAGCTCATCTCTGCATAGACCGGAATCGGCTCGGCGCGCGCCGCGGCGATCTGCATCAGCGCCATCCCGCCGCTGCGCGAGCCGGTGAAGCCCACGGCCTTGATCCGCGAGTCCGCCACCAGCCCCTGGCCGATGCTCCGGCCACTGTCGAACAGCAGTGAAAACACGCCCTCGGGCATCCCGTGCTGCCGGGCCGCCAGAACGATGGCCTGCGCCACCAGCTCCGAAGTGCCGGGGTGCGCCGAATGAGCCTTGACGATCACCGGACAGCCCGCCGCCAAGGCCGAGGCGGTGTCACCGCCAGCCACGGAAAACGCCAGGGGAAAGTTCGATGCACCAAACACCGCCACCGGGCCCAGGCCGATCTGCCGCAAGCGCAACGCGACCCTGGGCAGAGGCTGACGCTGAGGTTGCGCCGGGTCGATCCTGACCCCGAGAAAACTGCCGTCACGGACCACCTGGGCAAACAGTCGCAACTGGCCGACGGTGCGCCCCCGCTCACCTTCCAGGCGGGCCCGGGGCAAGCCGGTTTCCAACTGACAGCGCTCGATCAACTCCTCGCCCAACCCCAGAATCTGCTCGGCAATGCCCTCCAAAAATGCCGCCCGCTGCACAAGCGGCAACTGCCGATAAGGATCGAAGGCCGCCTCCGCCAAGGCGCAGGCACGTTCAAGCTCTGCCTGCGAAGCGCCACCGAAAGCCGGTTGCAACACCTCGCCACTGGCGGCGGCCACGCCATGAATCCAGCCATTGCCGCCTAGTACAGCGCTGTGACCTATCAGCATCTGTCCCGTAACCGTCATGCAGTACCTCGTCTGAATAAAAGGGATAAGGGTCATTCCACCTCGTCGCCGTCCAGCACCAGCTTGGCGCTGGGCACCCCGGTGTTGGCCCCCCAGTAGTAGATACCCAGGGCCATGAGGGTGACGGTGAGGGTGTCGTAGGGGTGACTCAGGGCGCCGATGCCGCCGAAGCTGCCCAGGTAGGAAATGACCATGGTCAGGGCATAGAAGGCGATCAGCCACAGCGATGAGCGCACCTGCTCGCCGATGCTCAGGTGGTCGGTGGGCACCAGGCGCTTGCACAGCAGGTAGATGACGAACATCAGGATCTGCAGCCCCAGCAGCCAGGACACCGTGCCCCAGCCGGACCAGTAGACGATCAGCGCGGCGATCACGAACGACACCGGGCCGAGCAGTGCAAACGCGCTGACCCGGAATGGCCGCGGCATATTCGGGGCGCTCTTGCGCAACGCCGCGACGCTGATGGGGGCCACCGCGTAACTGAGCACCAGGGCCGCCGAAACCACGTTGATCAGCGCTTCCCAGGAGGGGAACGGCAGGGTCCAGAACACCGACAGGCCGAAGGTCAGCCACAACGCCGGACGCGGGATCCCCGATTGCTCATCGATGCGGGTGAAGATCTTGAAGAAGGTCCCGGTACGGGCCCAGCCATACACCACCCTCGGCGTGGCGTTCATGTAGATGTTGCCGCAGCCGCTGGGGGAGATCACCGCGTCGGCCACCACCAGATAGGCCAGCCAGCCGACCCCAAGGGTCAGGGCGATGTCTCGGTACGGCAGGGAAAACTCCTTGCTGATGCCGCTCCAGCCGTTGGCCAGCATCTCCGTGGGAATGCTGCCCAGGAAGGCCAGTTGCAGCAGGCCGTAGATCAGGGTCGACAGCAGCACCGAAAGGATCAGGGCAATGGGAATGGTGCGCTGCGGGTCACGCACTTCGCTGGCCACGGAAATGATCGGCGTCAGCCCCAGGTAGGCAAAGATGATGCCCCCGGCCGACACCGCCATCTCGATCCCCGACAGACCGAACGGCGCAAAACCCTGGATATGGAAGTTGTCGGGCTTGAAGAAGGTGAACAGCACCACGATCACCAGCAGTGGCACGACGAACTTGAACAGGCTGATGAAGTTGTTGGATTTGGCGAAGGTCTTGACGCTGGAGTAGTTGAGCCAGAAAAACAGGCACAACAGGGCAAACTGCAGCAGCCAGCCAATGGTGGTCGGGTTGCTGCTGCCTTCATGGGTCAACACCGGGAACCAGGCCGCGGCGTACTGCCGGGCCGCCACCACTTCGATCGCCACCAGGCTGGAAAAGGCGATCAGGGTGATGAACCCCATCAAATAGCCCAGCAGCGGCCCGTGGGAAAACACCGGGTAGCGCACCACGCCGCCGGCCCTGGGCAGGGCCGCCCCCAGCTCGCAGTAGACGATGCCCAGCAGCAGCACGGCAAAGCCGCCCAGCAACCAGGAAAAGATCCCCGCCGGCCCGGCAATCGCCGAAACGTGGCTGGCGGCGAACAACCAGCCGGAACCGAAGATCGCACCCAGACCGATAAAGGTCAGGTCCACCAGAGAGAGTTGCTTCTTGAATTTGCCTTTGCCTGACATGGGGCTGCGCCTTTTTTGGGTTATTGGAATAGGCAGGTCGTATGTCACGTCGGCGGGGCCGCCCGACGCTTGCAGCACATGCGCTGTTGCGCAAGCGGGCGCCCCACCCGGGGCGCCCGGCAAGGGATTACAGGCCGACGTCCGGCAGGCTTGGCCGCGTGGCCAGGGCCTTGGCGACAATCGCCTTGACCTCGGCCAGGGTTTCCCCCTGCAGCGGCAGGCGCGGCGGCCGGGTGATGGACGAGCCGCGGCCCACCAGTTCTTCGCAGAGCTTGATGCACTGCACCAGGTCCGGACGGGCGTCCAGGTGCAGCAGCGGCATGAACCAGCGATACAGGGCCAGGGCCTCCTCGAAGCGCTGGGCCTTGGCCAGGCGGAACAGGGTTTCGCCCTCCCTGGGGAAGGCCACCGACATGCCGGAAACCCAGCCCTCGGCGCCCACCGCGACGCTTTCGACCACCACATCGTCGAGCCCGGCGAACAGCACGAAGCGCTCGCCGACGGCATTGCGCAGGTCGATGAAGCGCCGGGTGTCACCGGAGGAATCCTTGAAGCAGACGATGTTCTCGCAGTCCTGCAGGGCGATCAGCACCTCGGGGGTGACGTCGTTCCTGTAGATCGGCGGGTTGTTGTAGACCATCACCGGCAGGTCGGTGCCGGTGGCCACGGCGCGAAAATGCGCGGCGGTTTCATGGGGCTTGGCCGAGTACACCAGCGCCGGCATCACCATCACCCCATCGGCCCCGGCCTTGGCGGCCTCGCGCACCGTGTTGCGGGCGAACTCGGTGGTGAATTCGGCCACCCCGGCAATCACCGGCACCCGGCCAGCGGCGGCGTCCTTGGCGACTTCGATCACCGCGAGTTTCTCGGCGGTACTCAGGGAGGTGTTTTCCCCCACGGTGCCGCACACCACCAGGCCGGACACGCCATCGTCCACCAGCTTGCGCATGACCTGGTGAGTGGCCTGCAGGTCGAGGGAGAAATCGGCTTTGAATTGCGTGGTCACGGCGGGGAATACACCGCTCCACTGGATGGCTTTACGGCTCATGGTCTTGTCCTTGTTTGAGGTCGGCCGGGCCGACAGGCGTTGGAGACGCTATCCAGAGTCGCCTTTTATCCCCCTTGCAGCTTGAAGCTTTTCACCCCCGCAAGAGACGAAATCGGCACATTCGCCGATCCCCTGCACCCTGCTTCCCCGAGCCCGGGCGCGCGCGGGCGACTGTGCCGATTTCGTCATCCGCGCCAGGGAAAACCCACAAGCGGCCGGCCCCTCGCCAGGGCCACTCTGTAGCTCTTTCCCCGCAGGTGCCGCCATGAAAAAAATAACCGTGATCGACTCCCACACCGCAGGTGAACCCACCCGTCTGGTCATCGACGGCTTTCCCGACCTGGGCCGGGGCTCCATGGCCGAGCGCCTGCAAACCCTGCGCAGCGACCCCGATCAATGGCGCCGTGCCTGCGTCCTCGAACCCCGGGGCAGCGACGTGCTGGTGGGCGCCCTACTCTGCGCGCCCCAGGCCAGCGATGCCTGCGCCGGCGTGATCTTCTTCAACAACAGCGGCTACCTGGGCATGTGCGGCCACGGCACCATCGGCCTGGTGCGCTCGCTGTACCACCTGGGGCGCATCGACTGCGGCGTGCACCGCATCGAAACCCCGGTGGGCACGGTGCAGGCCACCCTGCATGAGGACCTGTCGGTGAGCGTGCGCAATGTGCCCGCCTATCGCTACCGCAGGCAGGTGGCGCTGCAGGTGCCGGGGCACGGCACGCTGCACGGCGACATTGCCTGGGGCGGCAACTGGTTCTTCCTGATCAGCGACCACGGCCAGCGCCTGGCCCTGGACAACGTCGAAGCCTTGACCCATTACACCTGGAGCGTGCGCGCAGCCCTGGAAGCCGCCGGAATCACCGGCGCCGGGGGCGAGATCATCGACCACATCGAACTGTTCGCCGACGACCCAGAGGCCGACAGCCGCAACTTCGTCCTCTGTCCGGGCAAGGCCTACGACCGCTCGCCCTGCGGCACCGGCACCAGTGCCAAGCTGGCCTGTCTGGCCGCGGACGGCCAGCTCGCCCCGGGCCAGACCTGGCGCCAGGCCAGCGTCATCGGCAGCCAGTTCAGCGCCCATTACGAACTGGCCGGCGAGCGGATCATTCCGACCCTGCGCGGCAGTGCCCATATCAGCGCCGAAGCCACCCTGCTGCTGGACGCTAGCGACCCGTTCGCCTGGGGCATCGGCTCGTGAAAGTGCAGGCCGATGTGATCGTGGTCGGCGCCGGCATCATCGGCGCCGCCTGCGCCCACGAACTGGCCAGCCGCGGTCTGCGGGTGCAGGTGCTGGACGACGCCCGTGGCGGCGCCACCGCTGCCGGCATGGGCCATCTGGTGGCCATGGACGACAACCCTGCGGAACTGGCCCTGAGTCACTACTCCCTCGAGCTCTGGCGCCAGTTGCGCGCTCAACTGCCCGAGGTCTGCGCCTACCGCAACTGCGGCACCCTGTGGCTGGCCGCCGACCGCGCGGAAATGGACCTGGCGCGGACCAAGCAGCAGACCCTGGCCGAACAGGGCGTCACCGGCCAGCTGCTCGACGGCCCGGCACTGGCGGCCCTGGAACCGATGCTGCGCCAGGGCCTGGGCGGTGCCCTGCAAGTGTCCGGCGACGGCATTCTCTACGCCCCGGCCACCGCCCGCTGGCTGCTCGACAGCCAGCCGCTGATCAGCTGTCAGCGCGCCCGGGTCCGCAACGTCGACGGCAACCGGCTGGAGCTCGACGATGGACGGGTACTGCGCGCGCCCCAGGTGCTGCTGGCCAACGGCTACGGCGCCCGGGAGCTGCTGGCGCAACTGCCCCTGCGGCCGAAGAAGGGCCACTTGCTGATCACCGACCGCTACCCGCAGCAGGTGGGGCATCAATTGGTGGAGCTGGGCTACGCCGCCAGCGCCCACGCCAGCCACGGCACCTCGGTGGCGTTCAATGTTCAGCCACGCCCCACCGGGCAACTGCTGATCGGCTCGTCGCGGCAGTTCGACACCCTGGAGCCCGAGGTCGAGCCCCAAGTGCTGGCAGCGATGCTGCAGCGCGCGGTGGAGTACCTGCCGGCACTGGCACAACTCAACGGCATCCGCGCCTGGACCGGTTTTCGCGCCGCCACCCCGGACGGCCTGCCGATCCTCGGCGAACACCCGCAACAGCCGGGGCTGTGGCTGGCGCTCGGCCACGAAGGGCTGGGGGTGACCACCGCCCCTGGCAGCGCACGGCTGCTGGTGCAGCAGATGCTCGGTGAATGCCCGGCGCTCGACCCGCGACCTTATCGACCCGGGCGCTTCGCCCCCCTGACTGGAGAGTCCCCATGATCATCTACCTGGATCGCCAGGCACTGGCCGTGCGCCCCGGCCTCACGGTCGCCGCCGCCGTGGCCGCCAGCGGCGACCCGCGGACCCGCACCGCCTGCAACGGCGGGCCACGGGCGCCGTTCTGCGGCATGGGCATCTGCCAGGAATGCCGGATGAGCATCGACGGACTGCGCCAACTAGCCTGCCAGACCCTGTGCCAGGACGGCATGCAGGTGGAGCGCGGCCAATGAACGCCCAACGCCTGCGCTGCCAGATACTGATTGTCGGCAGCGGCCCGGCGGGGCTGGCCGCGGCCCGGGCCGCCAGCCACAGCGCGCGCTCGATCGTGCTCATCGATGACAACCCGCGTCCCGGCGGGCAGATCTGGCGCCAGGGTCCGACGCCGTCGGCCGCGGACGAACGCTTCAAGGTTGTGCAACACCCAGCGGTGCGCTACCTCGGCGCCACCCGCGTGATCGCCGCCCTGAGCCCCCACAGTCTGCTGCTGGAGGATGCCCGGCAGGCCTGGCAAGTGGAGTTCGAACACCTGATCCTGTGCTGCGGTGCCCAGGAACTGTTGCTGCCCTTTCCCGGCTGGACCCTGCCCGGGGTCACCGGCGCCGGAGGCCTGCAGGCCCTTGTGAAAAACGGCTTGCCGATGCACGGAAAACCCCTGGTGATCGCCGGCAGCGGCCCCTTGCTGCTGGCCACCGCCGCCACCGCACGCCAGGCCGGGGCGCGGGTGCTGCGGGTGCTGGAACAGGCGCCCACCACGGCGGTACTGGGGTTCGCCAGCCACTTGTGGCGCTGGCCGACCAAACTGATCCAGGCGATCAAACTGCTCACCCCGGCCTACCGCTGCAACGCCCACGTGGTGGAGGCCCTGGGCGACCAGCAGTTGCAACGGGTGCGCATCCGCCAGGACCGGCAGCTCAGTGAACTGCCCTGCGACTACCTGGCCTGCGGCTTCGGCCTGGTGCCCAACACCCGACTGGCCAGCCACCTGGGCTGTCGCCTGGAACAGGGGGCGATCGCCGTCGACCCGCAACAACGCAGCAGCCTGCCCCAGGTCCTGGCCGCCGGCGAATGCACCGGCATCGGTGGCAGCGAGCTGGCCCGGATCGAAGGCGAGATTGCCGGCTGCGTCGCCAGCGGCCAGAGCGCCCGGGCGGCTGCCTTGATCGCTCAACGCCGGCATTGGCAGGACTTTGCTACACGGCTGCAACAGCACTTCGAACTGCAACCGCGGATCCTGCAACTGGCCCGCCCCGACACCCTGCTCTGCCGTTGCGAAGATGTGCCCTACGCAGCCGTGGCTGGCGCAGCGGACTGGAGCAGCGCCAAGCTGCACAGCCGCTGCGGCATGGGCGCCTGCCAGGGCCGGGTCTGCGCCAGCGCCGCCCGGCGCCTGTTCGACTGGCCCGAGGTGGCGCCCCGTTCGCCCCTGGTGCCGGCCCGGGTCGCTACCCTGATGCTCGACGCCTGCCCGCCGGACGCGGCAGACTGAAAACCGCCGCCGGCCCTGGTCGGCCCCCTGACCCAAGCCCTTTGCAGACCCTGGCTTTATCGACACAGATCCATCCCCCAAGCCCCCCACAGAGAGAGGCCGACGATGATCGATAGCGCACAGCTCCACCACTTGCCCAGGGCCATCGCCGCCCAATCCCCCGGAGACATCGACAGCCTGCTGGCCAACATGGCGCCCCTCGCACCGCTGCTGGACTGCATTCCCAGCGCAGTGTTCTTCATCAAGGATCTGCAGGCCCGCTACCTGATCGCCAACCTGACCCTGGCCCAGCGCTGCGGCTTCAAGAGCATCCGCCCCTTGCTGGGCAAAACCTCCGCCGAGGTCTTTCCCGCGGTGCTCGGCCCGGTCTACACCGAGCAGGACCAGCGCGTGCTGCAGCAGGGCGTGACCATCAAGGGCCAGCTGGAATTGCACCTGTACGGCAGCCGCGAGCCGGGCTGGTGCCTGACCCACAAACTGCCGCTGTATGGTCGCGACGCCCGGATCATCGGCATGGCCGGCATCTCCCTGGACCTGCAGGCAGCCCATGACACCCATCCGGCCTACGCACGCCTGGCGGCGGTGGACCGGCACATCCGCGAGCACTACAGCGAAGCCATCCGCCTGCAGGACCTGACCCGCATCGCCAAGCTGTCCACGGCCCAGCTGGAGCGCTACTGCAAGCGCATCTTCCACCTCACGCCACGGCAGATGATCCACAAGGTGCGCCTGGAACATGCCTCACAACTGCTGCTGACCCAGGAGCCCATCACCGAAGTGGCCCTGCAATGCGGCTACACCGACCACAGCGCCTTCAGCCGGCAGTTCAAGGCCCTCACCGGGCTCAGCCCGCGGCAGTTCCGGCAGAACGCCGCGGCCCCGCTCATGCCTGACAGAAAGTGCGGTAGTCGAACAGGACATTGAAGCCGGCCTTGCGATAGATCGACAGACCGTCGAGCGAGGCCTCCAGCACGCACCACCTGGCGCCCCGGGCCTGGGCGAAGCCGAGCACCGCGTGGATCAGCGCAGTGGCGTACCCCCGCCCCTGGAAGCCCTGTAGCGTGCCGATATCGTCCAGCCGCGCCACCTCCGGGCCCAGGGACAGGGTCAAGGCGCTCACCGGACGCCGGTCGACGTACAGGCTGAAATGCTGCAAGGCCCGGCCGGCCTGCAACGCCGCCCGATGCCGCGCCAGGTACTGCTCGATGGCCGCGTCCCCCGACTCGAAGGCACTCGCCACCGGCCCCGCCCAATCCTGCAGATGCCGATCGGTGCAGCGCACCTCCATCAGCCCCGGCGCGGCCTGGCGCGAAACGTAGGTGGCCAGATCGAGGGCCATGCACCGGGTCTGGTCCGCCGCCACCATCTGCAGCTGGCGCAACTGCTGGCTGTAGCGCGCCGCCTGGGCCTGGGGCATCACCACACAGAACGGCACGCCGGCGCGCTGGAGAAACGCCACGCCCTCGGCCAGAGGCTCGGCGTTGTCGCGTTCACTGCCCTGCATCAGCAGCAGGTTCAGGCTGCTGGCTGCGACGCCGGTGCAATAGGCGTTCACCTCATCGCCAAAGCGTCGATGGAACTGCGAGATGGACAGGAAGAAATAGTCCTCTGCCCGATGGTACAGATCGCTGATCGCAGCGCGCGGTGCCTGCGCCATGTCCTGCCTCCTTGAGCCTCGCGGCGCCAGGAGCGACGCCGACTGCGGGCCACGTTAAGCCCACAGCCCCGGCAGTTCCAGCACCATCCTGTTTTATTGTGCGAAGCCATGTACTGCAGGTGTAAGCAGGCGCCGCTGCTCGCTCGCGGTTCACCCCTCCAGCCGATCGATCGGGCGTCCGGAGCGGATCGCCCGGGCCATTTGCAGGTGGTTTTCCAGTTTCGGCAGGGTTTCCTCGGCGAACGCCTTGAGCTCGGGAAGCTCGCTGCTTTGCGCCTGTTGCCGGATCTGCCGGATCGCCGCCTCGGTGGCCTTGATCTGGTTCGTGGCGTAGATGCGGTCGCTATCCTCGCCTTCGGGAAGTGCCGGCACCAGGCCCTTGGCCTGGTCCAGCAGCTGTTCCCGGGGGGCCACCGGCAGGTCCAGTTGCCTGGCAATCTTCGCCAGATGCTGATTGGCGGTGGTGCGATCGTTGATCACCTGGATGGTGTATTCCTTGAGTGCCTTGGATGAGGTCAGCCGGTGCGCCTGGCGACTGGCTTCGATATCGGCCATGGCCCGGGCCGAAGCATCGTCGATGAAGGCCGCAGGGGATTGGGCCAGGGCGCTGCCGGCACCAAGGCCCAGCAACAGGGCCAGGCCGGCGCGGCCAAGGACAGTGGCCATCAAGTTCATGGGTGGGTTCTCCTCTTGCCAATCAATGCAGGCGGGAGCCAGCGCCCCCGCCTGCATTGGGAAAACCCTGAGCGCCAAAGGTTTACCGGGAGCGGCGCCGAGACGACGAACGGCGGCGCTCCCCGGCGTGGTCCGGGGGCCGGATCGGCACGCCGGCCTCAGGCGCTGGAACGGCTCTTGCGCTCGCGCTTGACCGCATACATGGCCTCGTCGGCGTGCTTGAACAGCTGTTTTTCTTCCAGGCCATGTTCGGGGTACAGGCCGATACCGATGCTCGGCAGGATGTTCAGCCAATGGCCGTCCAGGCGCAGTGGCTCGTTCAGCGCATGGCGAATTTTTTCCGCCACCTGCTGGGCATCGTCGCTGTGTTGCACGCTTTCCAGCAGCACCACGAACTCATCGCCGCCCATCCGTGCCACGGTGTCGGTTTCCCGCACGCAGCCCTTGAGGCGGTTGGCCACCGCTTGCAGCAGCATGTCGCCCACGGCGTGCCCGCAGGTGTCATTGACCTCCTTGAACTTGTCCAGGTCGACGTACAGCAGGGCCATGCGTCCCGAGTCGCGCCGGGCCCGGGCCAGGGCCGAACGCAAGCGCTCGCGCAGCAGCTCGCGGTTGGGCAGATGGGTCAATTGGTCGTACTCGGCCATGTAGTGCAGGCGCGCATGCAATTGCGCGCGTTCGATGGCCGCCGCCAGCTGGGCACTGACGTACTGCAGCAGTTCCAGCTCTGCCTCGCCGTAGCCTTGCGCGCCAGGGGCGCTCTTGACCATGAGCACGCCGATGGTGCCCTTCTGCGAATTCAGCGGCACTCCCAGCCAGCAACGGGGGCCTTGAATGACCGCGAACTCGTTCCACAGGTCCCGGCTCAACGGGCAAGAGGGCGCCAGCAGCAGGGACTGGCCATGGTGCAGCACCTGGGCGCAAAAACGTCCGATCAGGGTTCCGGGCCGTTCCGGGCTGCTTTCGCAGTCGTCGACATGGTAGGGAAAGCTCAGGCTGTCGCTGCGTTCGTCGTACAGCGCCAGGGCGAAATTGAGCGCCGGCAGCCACTCGCCGATGATCCGGTGCACCCGCTTGAACAGCCCCAGCAGGTCTTCGGTGGCATGGGCCGCCTCGGAGATGGCATACAGCGCGGCCTGTTTCGACTCGGCCAGTTTGCGCTCGGTGATGTCCCGGGCCACGGCAATGCGCAACTGGTCCACCTCCGACCAGCGCGCCGACCAGAGGATATGGGCCACGCGCCCGTCCTTGCGCAGGTAGCGATTCTCGAAGTTGGGCTTGGGCACGCCGCCCATGATTTCCCGGGCAGCCTGCAAGGTACGTTCACGATCGTCGGGGTGCACCAGCTCGATCATCCGCCGACCGATCAGCTCATCGGCGGTGTAGCCGAAAACCCGCTCGCAGGCAGCGCTGACAAACACGAAGCGACCCTCGCCATCCACGGCGCACACGGCATCCAGGAGCAGGTCGATGAAACTGGCCAGAGGCGCGGAGTTGTTGGTTGCCATCAGAGAAAGCTACTACCCATGAAAAATGCACTGAGTACCCATCCCTTGAGCCTGTTCGGCCAGTGTCGAGCACCGGCCTTACACCCTCGCAACCCGCGAGCGGCGTTATGCCTTGTTGCCGATCAGCCCCGGTACCGCATGCAGCAGGGCATTGATCGCGAAACCGATGAACATCACCCCGCAGATCCGGGTGATCGCCAGTTCGTGGCGCTGGTAGCCGTTGCGCACCCGACGCGCGCCGACAACGCCGATGAGAATAGCGTATGCCGCCAGGCCCCCGAGGAAGCTCAGGGCAATCAGACCGGGCAGCATCGACCAGGTGAGCAGTTCGGCGCGGCTGGACAGCAGCGCGGTGAAGGTGGCCACGGCCACCGGGTAGGCCTTGGGATTGGTCAGGCCGAAGAGCACGCCGTGCCAGAACGGATGGCGCGCGGCGCCCTGGGGCTCAGCGCCGTTGCCGCGACGGGCGCGGATCGCGCGCACGCCCAGCCAGAACAGATACAGGCCACTGAACAGGCCGAGGATATTGAAAGCGTCGCTGCCGATTTCCCGGGCGCCGACAATGGCAATCAGCGCCGTGCTGCACCAGAGCACATCCCCCAGCATGTGCCCGCCGAGAAACCCGGCACCGGCCTTCCGGCCTCGGGAGGCACCGATACCGAACACCGCCAGGACCCCGGGTCCGGGGGTGATGGCATAAATGAAACCCGAGGCGATAACGGCCAGCAACAGCGATGAGGTCATCGGCAAGACTCCAGAACGGATGCACCTCACGGGAACGCCAGGCACAGAACGAATCTGGCGGATTCTGCACGATCAAGGCACCTTGCCACCAGCGACTTTCGTCAGCTGCTTCCGGGCAGCGCCACCTCAGTTGCTGGGGTAAAAGCGCATTCCCGCATAAGGGTGTTCGCGACAGGCGCGTAATCGCGAGGCCAGGTCACCGACATGGATCTCCAGTCGATGGCCATCGGGATCGAGAAAATAAAACGACGCGCCCTCGCTGCGGTTGTCGCGCCACTCCTGCACCGGCGCCTCCCGCAGGCGCTGGACCAGCAGTGGAAAATCCGCAGCGCCGACGCCAAAGGCGTAGTGGGTGTAATCGGCAACGGCCGGCGCCTGCCGTTGCGGGTCCAGGGACAGGCACAACCACAGCCCCGGCAACGACAGGTAGGCTCCGCCGTCCCAAGTGGCCTCCAGACGCAGTTGCAACAGCGCGTGGTAGAAGGCCAGGCTGAGGGGCAAGTCGCTGACCGCCAGAGTCAGGTGATTGAGGCCGGTAAGCATCGATTACTGTCCTTTCAGGGCGGTGCTCAGTACATGGCGCTGGCCGTCATAATGCAGGGTCGCCAGCGTGTTCCTGGGCGTCGCCCGGGCACTGATGCTCAGCTCCGGCTCCGCGGGCCAGGGCTTGCAGACATGCAACTCTCCGGGGATATCCGTCGTGTTGTCGCACCCCGCCTGCGCCGCCGTAACGCCCCCCAACCCGGCACAAAGGGCCAGGCCGAGGCCACATGATTCCAGCCACTTCATCAAAACGCCCTCAGATCCCGCTGTAGCCATTGGGCAGGACATAACGCTGGCCGTCGTAGTGCAAAGTGACGAGCACCGGCTTGGCGGTCAGCGACTTGGACTGGCACTGGTCGCCGACTTGCTCGCTGCGGGTACTGACGCTGACCGAACGTACGATCAGGTCGGCATAACCGTGGCTGCGGGTCTTGGCGATCTCCAGGGTACGGGTGGTTTTGGTCCCCTCCCCGGCACACTGGCCATCCCATTCGCCGTTGTAGGAATGGGCCAGGAACTTCTCCAGCACCGGGCGCAAGGTGCTGCCCTCGCGCACATACAGGCTGAGCCAGACCTGACTGAAAGGGTTGACCCGGGACGAGCCTTCGAACCCGGCCCGGACCCCGAACGCCCGCACCTGGGGCGTCAACTGGAAGCGCCCGGTGTCGAGCTTCACGCTCTCCAGGCGAACCGCGTCGGAAACAAAAGCCGCAGGCTGCGCATAGCGAGCCAGGACCTGTCCGCTGTTGCGCTCCAGCACGGCCAGTTGCAGGTTGTAGGTGCCGTCACCGTTGCCGCTGTCGCTGGGGTCCGGGACCATCTCCGACAGCAGGCTGATGCTCTGGTCGGCAAACGCCGGCCAGTCCTTGCACAAGGAAAAGCCCGGGACCTCGGCATTGCGCGGTGGCGGCAGGCACTGGGCCGCCACCGAGGTGGCGCCGGCCAGCAACCCCAGGCTGCCCAGCAGCAGGATCAGAGAAGAGCGAGGGAACATTCACGACTCCTTGTGACAGGCGGATACAGCGCGATTTCAGGTCGCACTATCCTCTGCCACGCGGGCGCTTTCAACGCCGGGAGCTGGTGCTCGGGAGTGGCCTTGCCTTGTGACAACTCCAGACCTGACGAATGGCCGGGGCCGGGCTAGGGAATGACGAGGTAGTATTTTGTATTACACATCACTACAACGAGATCGCCATGTCCATCATGTCCCTGCGCTTGCCCGATGAGCTCGCTGAAACCCTGGCCCTGCTGGCAAAGGCTACCGGGCGCAGCAAGTCGTTTCTCGCCGTGGATGCCCTGCGGGAATACCTGGCGCGGGAAGCCTGGCAGATAGAGGAAATCCAGAAGGCCCTGAACGAGGCCGACGCGGGTGACTTCGCCAGTGCCGAAGAAGTGGCGGCCATCGCCGGCAACTGGACCGACAATGCGCATTGAATGGCTGCGCAGCGCCTTGAACAACCTGGATGCTGAAGCGCGTCATATCGCCCAGGACGATCCCCGGGCCGCAGCGGAATTCGTCAGGACGCTATTGGCCAGTATCGAGCAACTGGCCCGGTTCCCCTCAAGCGGCCGCGAAGGCCGCCTGCCCGGCACCCGGGAGTGGGTAGTCCCGGGCTGGCCCTGCCTGGTTCCCTACCGGGTACGGGGGGATCGACTACAGATATTGCGAATATTCCACACTCGCCGGCAGCCGCCACAGCGCTGGTGAACGCTTCGCCCGCGAACCGCCCCCTGGCTCAGAACGCGCTACGGAAGATCTCCTCGATCTGCCGTTGATCCGCCGGCCGCGGGTTGGTCAGGCCGCAGGCGTCTTTCAGGGCGTTGGCCGCCAGCAGCGGAATGTCCTGCAACTTGGCCCCCAGCTCACGCAAACCGGCGGGAATCTCCACGTCCCGAGCCAAGGCACGAATCGCCGCGATGGCCGCCTGAGCGCCCTCTTCCGGGCTGAAACCGCGAATGTCCGCGCCCAGGGCATGGGCCACATCGGTCAGACGCTGGGCGCAGACCGTCGCATTGAAGCTCTGCACGTGGGGCAGCAGCACCGCGTTGCACACCCCGTGAGGCAAGTCGTAGAAACCGCCCAACTGGTGGGCCATGGCATGCACGAACCCCAGGGACGCGTTGTTGAAGGCCATGCCGGCCAGGAACTGCGCATAGGCCATGTTCTCCCGCGCCACCAGGTCATTGCCGTCGTGCACTGCCTGACGCAGGTTGGCGCTGATCATGCTGACGGCCTTGAGCGCACAGGCATCGGTGATCGGGTTGGCGGCGGTGGACACATAGGCTTCAACGGCATGGGTCAAGGCGTCCATGCCGGTGGCGGCGGTCAGGCCCTTGGGCATCGCTACCATCAGCGCCGGGTCGTTGACCGACAGCAACGGCGTGACGTTGCGGTCGACGATGGCCATTTTCACGTGGCGCGACTCGTCGGTGATGATGCAGAAACGGGTCATCTCGCTGGCGGTGCCGGCGGTGGTGTTGATGGCGATCAGCGGCAGTTGCGGCTTGGCCGACCGGTCGACGCCTTCGTAGTCGGCAATCTGTCCGCCATTGGTGGCACACAGGGCAATGCCCTTGGCGCAGTCATGGGGCGAACCGCCGCCCAGGGAGATGACGAAGTCGCACTGCGACTGCTGCAACTGCGCCAGCCCCTGCTCGACGTTGGCGATGCTCGGATTGGGCTTGGCGCCGTCGAAGATCACCGAATCGATGTCCTGCATGGCCAGCTTCTCGGCAATCATCCCGGCGACCCCGGCCTTGGCCAGGCCGGCGTCGGTGACGATCAGCGCCTTGCGAAAGCCATAGTTGCGAATGGCCTCCATGGCTTCGTCCAGGCAGTTGATACCCATGATGTTGACGGCGGGAATAAAGAAGGTGCTGCTCATCAGGAAGTCTCCGGGCGAAGGCCCAATTCGGGTGTCGATGCGGTTATGCGTAACAGGATCGACTCATCGGTCACCGGCGTTGTTGATCTGGCTCAAGGGTCGGTCGTGATAAAGTCGGCGGCCGAAATACCTCCAGCCTTGAGACCGATGACCGCGATGATGGATTTCCAGGAATTTGATGCCGAACTAGAAGACTGGAACGCCCTGCGTGCAAGCACCCCGTTCAGCGGCTTGCTGATCGGCAACGGCGCCAGCCGCGCCGTGTGGGAAGACTTTGCCTACGACTCGTTGTTCGAAAACGCCCGCACGGTGGAAGAAAAGCCCCTCAGCCCATCCGAACTCAGCGTGTTCGAAGCCCTGCAGACCCGCAGTTTCGAGCAGGTGCTGGGCGCCCTGAAAACCACCAGCCGGGTCAACAAGGCCCTGGCGGTCAGCTCGGCGGCGCCGCGCAATCGCTACTACGCGATCAAGGAAGCGCTGATCAACACCGTGCACGCGGTGCACATTCCCTGGCGCCTGATCCAGGAGCAGAGCCTGGCGGCGATCAACCAGGAACTACGACGTTATCCCACGGTGTTCACCAGCAACTACGACCTGCTCAACTACTGGGCCGTGCAACATGACAGCCAAGGCATCGACGACCTGTTTCGCGGCGCCGATCCGGCCTTCGAACTGGGCACCGCCCCGGACGCCGCGACCCGCCTCCTCTACCTGCACGGTGGCCTGCACCTGGTGCGCAACCTGGACGGCAGCGCGCGCAAGCTGACCGCCACCGAAGGCACGCTGCTGGGCAGCTTCGCCATCAACAACACCCTCAAGACCCTGGACGACGTACCGCTGTTCGTCAGCGAAGGGCCGCTGGCGGACAAGCTCAAGACCATCCGCAGCTCGGACTACCTGTCGTTCTGCTATCAGCAACTGCAGGATCACAGCGGCGCCCTGTGCATCTTCGGGCACAACCTCGGGCCCCAGGACCAGCACCTGGCACAGGCGATCCGCCAGTCGGCGGTCACGACCCTGGCGATCTCCATCTACCCGCGCAGCGCGGCGTTCATCCAGCACCAGAAGCGTCATTACGCCAAGCTGTTCGAGGGCCAGGACCTGAGCCTGCGCTTCTTCGATTCCAAGACCCACGCCCTGGGCAACCCAGCGCTGTCGGTGCCCGTCGAACACTGACCAACCCCGCAGATCTCACGACTGGCGTAGGAGCTGGCTTGCCAGCGAAGGCGGCCGCAGAAACAACACAAGGCTCCAGCGCCCGGCCAGCTCCTGGCGGATGAACGCCTTCAGTCCTCGCTGCTGTGCACCACCACCAGCAACTGCGCCTGCTCGTCCCCCAGGGAACGGATGCGATGGGGTTTCTGCGCATTGAAATGCAGCGCATCGCCACGGTTGAGAATCACCCGCTCGTTCATGAAGTCCACTTCCACCTGGCCTTCGTGGACGAACAGGAACTCCTCCCCCAGGTGTTCCTTGAAGGTCTTGTCACTGAACTCCTTGGCCGGGTAGATGATGAACGGCAGCAGGTTGCGCTCGCTGACCTGATGAGCCAGCACCGCATAGCCCGGGGCCTGGTCGTTGGCCGCCAGCGACTGGCGCTGGTCACTGCGCACCAGGCTGTAGCTGTCGAGGCTGAGGCTGTCCTCGGCGAACAGCTCCTCGACCTTGACGTTCAGCGCCTTGGCCAGTTTCAACGCCGCCGCGATCGACGGGGTATTCAACCCGCGCTCGACTTTCGACAGATAACTCTTGGTCATCCCGGATTTTTCGGCCAGGGCCTCCAGGGTCACGCCAAGTTTTTTTCTGAGTAATTTCAAACGGATAGACATGTGGAGCGGTTAATCCATCTAGGAAACAACGATTGGCGCTTGCCAATGACACAAAGTGTCATATAGCCTTTTAAGTGTCATCGCGACTCACCCAACGACCTCGCAAGCAGCAGGTGAAGCGCAGATCCGACGTCCATTGCACTTCTCAAAGGACCTTCGACATGGCCAAGACATTAGCACTGCCCAAAGACCAACTGGTCAAGCAAGCCCTGACCCAGATGCAAAATACCCTGGCGGATAATACGTGGACCGACCGGCAAAAGCTGGCCCTGACCTGCCGCATACTGTTCGAGAACGGCCATGACTCGGGCCTGGCCGGGCAGATCACCGCCCGCGGCCCGCAACCGGGCACCTACTACACCCAGCAGCTGGGCCTGGGCTTCGATGAAATCAGCGCCAGCAACCTGCTGCTGGTCAACGAAGACCTGGAAGTCCTCGAAGGCCACGGCATGCCCAACCCGGCCAACCGCTTCCACAGCTGGGTGTACCGCGCCCGGCCGGACGTGAACTGCATCATCCACACCCACCCGACCCACGTTGCCGCGCTGTCGATGCTCGAAGTACCGCTTGCGGTGTCGCACATGGACCTCTGCCCGCTGTACGAGGACTGCGCCTTTCTCGAAGCCTGGCCAGGGGTGCCAGTGGGCAACGAAGAAGGCGAAATCATCGCCGCGGCCCTGGGCGACAAGCGCGCGATCCTGCTTTCCCACCACGGCCAGCTGTCCACTGGCGCGAGCATCGAGGAGGCCTGCGTGATCGCCCAACTGATCGAGCGCGCGGCCAGGCTGCAACTGCTGGCCATGGCCGCCGGCACCATCAAGCCGATCCTCCCGGAGCTGGGTCGCGAAGCCCACGACTGGATCTCCAAGCCCAAGCGCCACGGCGCCGCCTTCAACTATTACGCTCGGCAGAACCTGAAAAAACACGCCGACTGCCTGAACTGATCCACCCTTTATGCCTTGCAGGAGTTGCACCATGCCTACCACCAAGATCCACGGCATCATCGGCTACACCGTCACCCCCTTCGGCGCCAACGGCGAAGGCCTGGACCTGGACGCCCTCGGACGCTCCATCGACCGCATGCTCGACGCCGGCGTCCATGCCATCGCGCCCCTGGGCAGCACCGGCGAAGGCGCCTACTTGAGCGACGCGGAATGGGACCAGGTCGCCGAGTTCAGCATCCGCCACGTGGCCAAGCGCGTGCCGACCATCGTCAGCGTCTCCGACCTGACCACCGCCAAGGCCATCCGCCGCGCGCGCTTTGCCGAAGCCCAGGGTGCCGACGTGGTGATGGTGCTGCCGACCTCCTACTGGAAGCTCAGCGAAGCCGAGATCCTCGCCCACTACCAGGCCATCGGCGCCAGCATCGGCGTGCCGATCATGCTCTACAACAACCCGGCCACCAGCGGCACCGACATGTCGGTGGAACTGATCCTGAAGATTTTCCACGCCGTGGAAAACGTCACCCTGGTCAAGGAAAGCACCGGCGACATCCAGCGCATGCACAAGCTGCACCTGCTCGGTGAAGGCCAGGTGCCGTTCTACAACGGCTGCAACCCCCTGGCCCTGGAAGCCTTCACCGCCGGCGCCAGCGGCTGGTGCACGGCGGCGGCGAACCTGATCCCGCAGCTCAACCTCGAGCTGTATCAGGCCGTGCTGGAGCATGACCTGCAACGGGCCCGGGCGCTGTTCTACCACCAGTTGCCGCTGCTGGACTTCATCCTCAAGGGCGGCTTGCCGGCCACGGTCAAGGCCGGGCTGGAACTGACCGGGCTGAACGCCGGCGAGCCGCGCCGGCCAGTGTTTGCCCTGAACGAGGGCGGTCGCCAACAGTTGCACACGCTGCTGCAGACCCTGGGTTGAAGCCCTGACAAAAAAGCCCGGGCGGCTGACACCGTCCGGGCTTTGGCATGGGCCGCGTTCACGCGTGGCTCAGTGGCTGTTCAGCGCCACCGGGGCCTGGGCCTTGAACTGCGGGTCCTGCAGCATCTGCACAATGAACTCGTCGGTGATGCGCTGCACATGCTGGTATTGGCCGCCATCGGGATTGGCCCAACCGCGCCAGGAACGGGTGTGGTTGCTGACCCGGTACTTGGCCAGAGGCTGGTCGCCACGGCTGACGTGGAACATCACCTGGCTGTCCCAGGTGGCCCGGCCCGGCACGATAAACAAGGTCATCGCACTGAGTAGCCCCATGGGAATGTTCTGCCAACCAAAGTAATCACTGTTGGCCATCACGATCACGTTGTAGCCATCGGCACTGAACCCCGACTGCACCTGCTCGAAGGTGCCGCGACGACGCAGGTTGTCACGGATCAGGCCGGCAGGGATGGCTCCCATCACACTGACGCTGATCGCCGGCAACCGCTGCTGATAATCCACCTCGGCCGGCTTGAGACTATGGCTGGTCTGGCAACCGCCAAGTCCCAGCATCAGCACCAGCAACCACCACAACCGAGCGCCCATTACAGATCCCCCGAGAGCATGGCCTTGAGCATCGACGCCTTGGGTCCCTGCTCCTTGACGATCAGCGAGGTGACTTGTTCCATCTGCTCCAGATCGACCCGTTGCAGGCTCGGCACCTGCGGGTACTTGGCGCGCACCAGGGCGGCGTCGCGCTCCAGGTGGTCGCTGTGCAGGAACACGCATTTGGCCCCCGCCGCCGACAGGCAGCCAGCGCGGAAATCACCAATGTAATAGGCCTTGCCGGCTTCCAGTTCCAGGGGGATGGAGAAGTCTTCGCGGCTCCAGGCGGTGGCGTTGCCGCGGTCGAAGTGCAGGTTGTAGATCTCGTAGCGCCCGGGTTTGAGCGGCATCACGAACAGGCTGCCGATGCCGTGCCAGGTCTCGCGGACATCCCGTGGCGTGCGGCCGTAGATCTGGTTGTACAAGCGCGCCGAGGCGAATCCCTCGCCGCCCCGTGGGCGAATCAGCAGCATCTGTTCATTGGCGGTGTGCACCGCCTTGGGCCAGATGCCCACCACCCCCACCACGTAGGCCACACCCGACTGCGGGTCGGGGCGCATGCTCTCGGCGATTTTCGTGGACGGCAGGCTGTAGCAGCCACTCAGCGCCAGCAGCGTGGCGAGCAATACGAGAGGGCGAATCATGAGGTCGCAGATCCCTTGGACAATGATCGATTACGTCAACCAGAGCGCCAGGTACGCCGACCACCCCGTGACGGGCGCGCAGCCTAATGCAAGTGATGGCATTTAGCCAGAATTACGTCGTCAATCGGCTGACGAACGTCAGTGGATTGCCCCCCCTGTTCGCCACCAACGTCGGCGCCGCGTTTCAGCCGGGCACGCCCCGCGCGGCGACACCGCCTTGCCCCTGGCCGGGCAAAGCGGTTCAGAGTGCCGAGCCGGGTCAGACGGCGGTCAGGTCCTTGATGTTGTGGCTCGGACCGTTGGCCTTGACGCTGGCGATGCCCTTGTCCCGGGCCGCCTCCGAGGAATAGGTTTCACTGCTGCCGATGATTTGCTGATTGGCCGCCTTGAGATTGAAATAGGGCTTGCCGTCCTTGGCGCTCTTGCGCTCGTAGCGCTCCTCCAGGGGGCTGTTGGCCTGCACCGAGGCAATGCCGTTCTCCGCGGCCGCGCGCGTGGTGTACAGCTCGCTGGTGAGAATGATCTCGGCGTTGGCCGCCTTGAGCGCGAAACGAAACTGGCCGCTGCTGCTTTTCTTCAACTCATACCATCCGGACATGCTGTTGCTCCTTGTGTTGATCAATGGACCTCGATCGATGGGCGTTGCGCCTTGGGAGTAAAGCCCCTTTCGGCGATTCAGCCATTGCCCCGGTGGCTGAAGAATCGGTTTTCCACCCGCGCCAGCCCCAGGTGCTCGCGCAGGCTGTGCCCCGTGTAGCGCTGGCGAAACAGGCCCCGGCGTTGCAGCTCCGGGGTGATCAATTGCACAAAGTCGTCGATGGCCCCCGGCAGGTGGGTAAACAGCACATTGAAGCCATCGGCGGCGTATTCCTCGTACCAGCTCGCCATCTCGTCGACGATCTGCCCCGGAGTGCCCACCAGCACCTTGTGCCCACTGGCGGACAGGCTGCGCAGCAACTGCGCCAGGGTCGGCCGTTCCCGGCGGACCAGTTCCACCACCAGTTGCCGACGGCTCTTGTGCCGTTCGGTGGGCGGCGCATCCGCCAACAGCGGCACCTGGGCGTCCAGGGGCAGGCGCGACAGGTCGATGCCCAGGTCCAGCAGGTAGGACAGCGCCTTGAGCTGGGCCTGTGGGTCCTGCAATTCCTGCAACTGCTGGTACTTTTCCTCGGCCTCGTTGAGGCTGCGGCCCACCGTGGGAGCGATGCCCGGGAAGATTTTCAACTGCCCGGCATGGCGGCCGTAAGCGGGAAGGCGTTCCTTGAGTCCGGCGTAGAACGCCTTGGCCTGCTGCAGGTCGGTCTGGGCGGTGAACACCAGCTCGGCGCACCGCGCCGCCAGCTCGCACCCCGGCCCGGACGAGCCAGCCTGGGCGATCACCGGCCAGCCCTGCAAGGGCCGTGGCGCGTTCAATGGCCCCTGCACCTGGAAGTGCTGGCCACGGTGCTGCAACAGGTGCATCCGCTCCGGCCGCAGCCACTGGCCGCTGGCCTGGTCCCGGGGAAAGGCGTCATCGGCCCAGCTGTCCCACAGGCCACTGACCACCTCGAAAAATTCCTCGGCCCGGGCATAACGCTGGGCGTGGCTCATGGGCTCGGGCTGATTGAAGTTCTCGCCGCCGATCAGCCCGGTCACCAGGTTCCAGCCCGCTCGGCCCTCGCTCAAGTGATCGAGCGAGGCGAACTTGCGCGCCAGGTTGTAAGGCTCGTTGTAGGTGGTGCTGGCGGTGGCGATCAGGCCAATGTGCCGGGTCACCACCGCCAGGGCCGGCAGCAGGGTCAGCGGGTCCCAGCGCAAGCTGTGGGAACTGCGGGCCAGCACCCGCGGATCGAGGTCCCCTACCGCCACGTTGTCATTGAGAAACAGCGCGTCGAAGCAGCCCCGCTCCAGGGTCTGGGCGTAGTCCCGGTAGCGCTGGAAATTCAACGAGGCATCAGCATCCGCCCGGGGATGACGCCAACTGCCGACGTGGGCACCGGAGCCGGAGAGAAAGGCCCCCAGCCCCATCTGCCCGCCGCGCTCAGCCATGGCTGGCGCCCTCCTCGGCCGCCGCCCCCAGCAGCGGCGCGGCGCGCAGCAACAGGCTGACCGAAGCCCAGACCAGCAGCGTCGCCAGGGCCAGGAACAGCATCACCCCGCGATAACCATTGAGGAAAGCGCCCTGGGCGTCATCCAGCGGCGTGGCGGAAAAGTGGTGGAACAAGCCCACCCCGACCGCCAGCCCGATGCCACCGCCAACGTTGTGCAGGGTCATCAGCGAGCCCATGGCCACCGAGCCCACGGCCTGGGGCACCGAGGAAATGCCCAGTACCGTCGACGGCCCGAGAATGCTCGCCCAGCCCAGGCCCATGATGACGAAGGCCGCCAGCAGATAAGCCAGCGAGGTCTGGCGGTCGAAGCCGGCCTGCAGCAGCGCCGAGAGCACGAACAGCAGCAACCCGGCCTTGATCAGCAGCGCCGGGCCTTTGCGGTCCACCAGCCGCCCCACCAGCGGCGACAGCAGCGCCACGCCCAAGGTGGTGGGCAGTAACAGCAGGCCGCTGGCCTGCACCGACGCGCCACGGATCTGCGCCAGGTACAGCGGCATGACGAAAAACGCCACGCAGTAGAACAGCGCCAGGCCGAAACTGGCCGCCACCCCGGCGACAAAGCGCCGGTTGGCGAACAGCTTGAGATCGATGATCGGCGCCGCGACCCGTTTCTCCACCGCCAGGAACGCCACCAGGGCCAGCAGCGCCAGGGCGATCAGGCTCAGGGTCAAGCGTGAACCCCAGCCCCAGGCACCACCCTGGACGATCACCAGCACCAGGCTCGGCAGGCCGATCAGCAACAGCAAAGCGCCCCAGCCATCCAGCCGCGCGCCGCTCTCTGCCGAGCGTGACTCCTGCACGCTGAAGCTGCAGATACCCAGGCTCAGCAGCACGAAAGGCACGTTGATCAGGAAGATCCATTGCCAGCCAAAACCACTGGTGATCAACCCGCCCAGCACCGGCCCGATCGCCAGCCCCACGCCGTTGACCCCGAACAGCACGCCAAAGGCCTTGCCCTGTTCGGCGCTGTCGAAGGTGCTGGAGACAATCGCCCCGGAGGCGGTGTAGAGCACCGCACAGGCCAGCCCCTGAAGCACCCGGGCGCCGATCAGGGTGTCGATCTGCGTCGCCAGTCCGGCCGCCAGCGAGGCCAGGCCGAACACGCTCAAGCCGATGAACAGCACCCGCTTGCGTCCATGCAGGTCGGCCAGGCGCCCCACCAGCACCATGAAACTCGACAGCGTCAGGATGAAGCCATTGATCACCCACTGCAGGCTGTCCACCGAAGCCCCGAGATCGGCCTGCAGCGCCGGTAGCGCGGTGTTGACGATGGTGAAATCCACACAGCCGAGAAAACTGGCGATGCTCACCCCGAGCAATGCCCACCACTTGCGTTGCTGTTGCGCAAAAACGCTCATGGAAACTCCTTGTCAGTCATAGAAAAACCGTTAGCCGTAGGAGCCTTGCCAGCGGGCAGGCCCTTGAGTCCTGTATCGCCCCAGGGACGCCTTCGCTGGCAAGCCAGCTCCTGCAAAGGTCAGCGAGAACGGCGGATCCGAGCGGGTCAGATGGCGATGGCGCCGCTGGTCCAGTTGGGGTGAATGGCGCCAGGCAAGGTGAACGGAATCGGAATCCCGCGCTTCTTGAACTTCAGCGGCAGCCAGCGCACCCGGTCCGGGCTGTGGGGCTCGATCAGCAGCTCGCGACTGGTGGCCATGGCCGTGGTCATCTGCTGCGGATAGAGCACGTAGTGGTAACCCTCGTCGGCCCACAGCGGCAGGATGATGGGGATCTCCTCAAGGATGTATTCCCGGCACTGGGCCGCCGCCCGCTCGATGTCCGCCTGTTCATCGCGCAGGCGCAGGCGCTCAGTGAACACGCCGATGGTGCTGTCGATGGCCTGGCGCAACTCCTCGCGCTGCTGATAGATCTGGTCCAGTTGCTGGCGCAGTTCGGCGTAACGGTCGCTGGCCAATTCCTGGTTCCAGCGGGTGATGTGGTACGGCACCCGCAGGCCGTCGAGAATGCTCTGGTTGCGCGCCAGCCAGGCATCGCCGTCGCGGATCGATGCCGACAGCGCCTCGCCGGGGGATTTGCCGTGCTTGTTGTGGCGTTGCAGGGTGTCGGCCACCACCACCTTGACGTGGCTGAAGCCGGACTGGTTGATCAAGTGGATGGTGGACCGCAGCTTCTGGTCCTCGTGGTATTCCTGGCCGACGCTGACCGCCAGGACCACGCGCTTGCCGTCGAATTCGTGCTCCTCGCCGCCCTTGTTGAAGTAGGCCTTGAGGTTGATTTCCTGCACCTTGCTCATGAGTTCAGCTCCAGTAGGCCAAAGGCTGGTGTTCGCCGTAGTAACCGATAAAGACCCCGAGGGTGACCCGGGTGCTGCTGGCCGAAGGGCGGACCGCGTGGATCAGCCGCGGATTGAGCAGGATCAGGTCGCCGGGCTCGGGCTTGACCACAAAGTCCGGCGGCGGCAACAGGTGGCGCTCGATGCCATAGGCCCGCTCGCCCTTGAGGCGGTTGTACTCCTCTTCGTCCGGCTCGATGCCCCAGATCTCCAGTTCACCGCCGTCCTCGGGGATCTCCAGGTAGATGTTGGTCGACAGTTGGGTCAGCAATTGCGGGCTGTGGCCCTCGGGCGCATTGCGTTCGAGCTTGTCGGTGTGGGGCGTGAGATCGACCCCCGAACCCTGGAAGCGGGCGATGCCGACGAAGCACTTCTGCCCGTCCACCTGCAGCAGGTGCGCGCCTTGAGGCCAGACCTCGTCCAGCAGCAAGCGCAGCTCGTCGATGGGCGAGGCCAGGGGCCGGAACAGATTGCGGATCTTGCGAATGTTGGGCAGGGCCAGGGCGTGGTATTCGGCCCGGCTCTGCTCATCCTGGATCTCGATATAGGCCTTGCCGATCCGGACGAATTCCTGCTGCTGGCTGAAGGCACTGCGCAGTTCCTGCTGGTACAGATGATCCCGCGCCACCTGCAAGGTATCCGCTGGGCAGAAACCTTTGAGCTGAACGCCGTAAGAGCGTTTTTCCACAACATCGAGGATATGCCGCGCTTCAAGTTTGTCGGCAGTAGTGACTGTGAACATGCAAGCTCCCTTATTCCCTGGAAGTAGCGACGAAGTACAACACTGGCAGAGCGTAATAATTTGTTTCAGGGCCACATTAGGCAGTTGAGAAGGTCTTGTGAAATACCCTTTATCTCTAATCTCCAAACTTAAAAACGTATAGAAAATCAGGCAAATAGCGGCCACCGCCAACACTTTCACAAGTGTTGGCGGAGAATTATGAAATTCGCTGATAGTTAAGTTAAAAGATAAACATCATTACTCTTTATTTATTCAAAAGCTCCCGAGTCTTATTAATAAAACCGCCATGAATTCATTCAACTTCATTGAATGAAGAATCCATATAAGCCGCCGCATCGAACGACTTGTGGATGATGCCTTCTTCACGGTACAGATCCGCGGTGTGCTGCACGTCCTCGACCACGGCCGGGCCCACGGCGATACGCCGGGGCAGCGAGTAGCGATTGGAACGTTCATGCACCTCCAATGGCAGGCCGCTGTAGCCGGCCTGGATCTTTGCAAACGCCTCCAGATGCTGGTTGGCCCAGGCATAGGCGCGGTCCAGGCGCCGGAGGAAATCGGCGATCTGCCGCGGCTTGTCGCGAATCGCCTGATCATTGGCCACCAGCAGCATGTGACCGGCGAACAGCCCCTCGCCACTGACCAGCACCCGGGTGCCGCCCTCCATCTGCACCATGCTGGTGTAGGGGTCCCAGGTCGACCAGACGTCGGCCTGAGCATTGCTCAGCAGGCTGCGGGACTCGGCCGGCTGAAGAAAGATGAACTGCGCATCCGCGCCGTGCAGGCCCACCGAACGCAGGGCGGCCAGGGCCAGGAAGTGACCGATGGAGCCGCGCGTGGTGGTGATGCGCCGGCCCTTGAGGTCGGCGGCATCCCGTAGCGGCGAGTCCTCCCTGACCAGCATCGCCACCGCCGTGGGCGTGACCTTGAGCTTGATCACCCCCACGGTCTTGATCGGCGCCCCGGCAGCGGCGGCGAACACAAAGGGCGCGTCCCCCAGGCTGCCGATATCCACCGCCCCCGCGGCCAGGGCCTCGGCGGTGGGCGCGGCGGCAGCGAAAGAGGCGAATTCGATGGGATACGGCACCTGCTCCAACTCGCCGGCGGCTTCGAGCAGGATCTTCAGCGACTGCTTCTGGCTGGACACCCGCAGCACCGGCTGCGCCAGCGCAGTGCCCAGCCACAAACACAACACCAGCCCTTGTAGGAGCCGGCTTGCCGGCGAATGGCCCCCGAACCATGCGCCAGTCATGCGACCGCCTGCGCTGGCAAGCCAGCTCCTGCGAGAGTCATCGTGGTCATGCTCAGAACGCCAGGCTGACGCGGCTGTAGTAGTAGCCGCCACCCAGTCCATAAGGCGAGAACATCCCGTATTCATAGGTCCCCGCCCAGGCCTTGAGGCCGATCTTGTCCGGGTACACGTCGAACAGGTTGTTGGCGCCCACCGCCACGGTGAGGTTCTGGGTCACGTCGTAGGCCACGTCCAGGTCGGTGATCCACTTGGCGCTGTAGGTGCGGTCGTTGGCCGGGAGGTTCGAGCCTTCGGTGTACTCGCCAAAGCGGGTCAGCTGCAGGTTGGTGGTCCAGTCGCCGACCTTGTAGTTGGTGGAGAGGATCCACTTGTCCTTGGGCGTGGACTTGGTCAGGTCGATCTGCTGCTGGCGGTCGAACAGCACATAGCCGGTCCCCAGGCGCGACAGGGCCGACGGGGTGTCCGCCAGATCGCGGATGGTGGTCTTGTTGTGGTTGTAGGCCACGCTCCATTTGGCCGTGCCGTACTCGCCGAACGACTGGCTGTAGTCCGCCACCAGGTCGACGCCCTTGGTCCGGGTATCGGCGGCGTTGGTGTAGTACTGCCCGGCGAGGTTCGGCGACAGGCCGTTCTCCACCAGGATCTGCGACACCGCCGGGCCCTTGAGGATGCCGGTCTGGAGAATGCGCTTGTCGATGTCGATCAGGTAGAAGTCGGCGGTCAGACGCAGCCGTTCGGTGGGTTCGGCGGTGAAGCCCAGGCTGTAGTTGCGCGAGGTTTCCGGCTCCAGGTCCTTGGCCCCCAGGGCAATGGCTTCCGGCGAGTTGGGGCGCATCTGCTTGGTGCGCACCGAGCTGGTGGTGCCACCGGCGCCGAACTGGGTCACGGTGCTGGTGGTGGAGAACACGCTCTGGGCCAGGGACGGCGCGCGGAAACCGTTGCTCACCGCCGCGCGTACCGCGTAGCCAGGGAGGAACTCGTAGCGCGTGGTCAGCTTGCCGCTGGTGGTATCGCCCACCCCGAGGTTGTACTTCTCATAGCGCGCCGCCGCGCCGACGTACCAGTTGGGGGTGATGTTCAGGCCCAGGTCCACATAGGCCGCCTCGCTGTGACGCTTGAGGCTGTAGGCGTCTTCCGGGGTGGTGCCGTTGACCGAGAACAGCCCCGGGTCCGGCACCACGCCGGCAAAGGGGCCGGTGGCCGGGACATAGCTACCCTGGTTGTAGGAGTTGGGCTCGCCCTCCTCCAGCGCGTATTTCTCCCAGCGGTATTCCACCCCGAAGGAGGTTTCCAGCGGGCTGCTCCAGCCGATGTCCAGGGCCCGGGAGAAGTCCAGGTTGTTGGTCCACTGGTCGAACACCAGGTTGCCCAGGTGAAAGTCATGCTGAGTGTAGGGACCGTTGGAAATGTTCAGGTTGTTGGCAGTGTCCAGCACCCCACGGTCCTTGCCGTAGGTGCTCGACAGGTCCCAGTCCCAACCGCCGGCGAGGCCCTTGGCCCCGCCGGCGACCTGGAAGTCGGTCTCGCGGATTTCCCGTCGCGCCTGGCCGCCGTTGGGGTACGGCGCATTGGGCACCCCCGCCAGGCTGGTGATGTCGGTGGGCTTGCGATGGCCCAGGTTCTTGTTGCTGTTGCGATAGCTCAGGGTCGAGAACGAATACAGCTTGAGGTCGTCGGCCAGGGGCAGCTCGGCGTTGTAGGCCAGGCTGGTGGTGCGGTCGCGGCCCAGGCCGTACTCGGTGCCCCAGCCCTGGCGATTGCTTTCCCGCGGGTCCGGCGAGCCGTCGGCCTGCTTGAAGTACAGCTGGCCGCTGGCGGCGCTGGAGCGCTCGTAAGGTTCCTGGAGCTTGGCGTCCCAGGACAGGTTGAAGAAGCCGCCGTCCTCCCCCAGCTTGTTGCCCCAGTTGAAGGCCTCGTGGCCGGTGGTGCCGTCGCCGTCGTAGTACTGGCCCAGGGTGGTGTCCGAAGTCAGGCCCTCGGAGTTGCGCTTGAGGATGATGTTGATCACCCCGGCAATCGCGTCGGAGCCGTACTGCGCGGCGGCGCCGTCGCGCAGCACTTCGATGCGCTCGATGGCGGCGGTTGGAATCAGGTCCAGGTCCACCGGCACCGAGGCGTTGCCGACCCGCGCACCGTTGTTGATCAGCGCCGAGTTGTGCCGGCGCTTGCCGTTGATCAGCACCAGCACCTGATCGCCGCCCAGGCCGCGCATGCTCACCCCGCGCACCAGGAAGGCGGTGCCACCGCCGTTGATGGTGGGTACGTTGAACGACGGCAACAGGCGCCCGAGCATTTCTTTCAGGCCGTTCTGGCCGATGCTGCGCAGCTGTTCGCTGTCGATCACATCGATCGGCGCCGGGCTGTTGGTGACGGTGCGCTGCTGGCTGCCGCGCACGCCGGTGACCACTACGGTGCCGAGGGTTTCATCGGCGGCCAGCAGTTCCACCGGGGTTGCCAGGCTCAGCAGGCCAAGGCTCAGGGGCGCGGCGCCGAGGACGATTTTATGCAAGGACATACTCATGGCTTCAGATCCTTTGACAGGCGCCTCAGCGCGCTCGGGCGGCGACGGTTTCGACTTCGATCAGGGCGCCGGGCAGTACCAGCCCCGCCACTTGCACCGTGGTCCGGGCGGGTTTGAGCGGCTGTTTCTCGGTGCCGAAGAACTCGCGGAAGGCCACTTGCAGGCCATCGAAATCCAGCTTGCCGCCCAGGGCCGGATCGCCCACCAGGTAGATCCGCAGTTGCACCACATCCCCCAGGCTCAAGCCCTGGCCGGCGAGGATCGTCTGCACCTTGCGCAGCACCTCGCGGGCCTGGCTTTCGGTGTTGCCGGCAGCGTGGATCTGTTCCTTGGGCGCCTTGGGGTCCACCGGGTCCGGCAGCAGGCCGGAGAGGTAGGTCACCTCGCTGTTGGCGGGCAAGGTCACCGATTGCAGGATCGGCGAATGGGGATAGCTGGACGGCACACGCTGGATCCCCGCGGCCCAGCTGCTGCTGGCGGCGCACAACAGCCCCAGCCCTACGACGGTGTTTTTCAAAGACATGCAAAGACGCTCCAAGGTTGTGTTTGCCAGCTTCGGAGGTCCGCTACCCGGCAATGGGTGACTGCTGTTTTATGAGTGCTCGGCTTTTTCAGGCCGTTTGCTGTAGCGACGAGCCTTGCGCCCGTTCAAAGAGATGGCGCACCACTCGCCGCGCGGCGCCGGCGGCGGCTTCCTGCCAGATGCCCACGCCGCTGTGGGCCAGGCCGTCGCTGGTCAGGTAGACCCGGCCCTGGGGCTGGTTGAGCAGGCTGTAGTCCGGCTCGACCACTTCATGGCTGATCCAGGGGCCGAGGTTGTAGGGGATCTTGCCCCAGGCAATCGCCAGCGGCTTGCGCAGTTCATGGCCATGGCCGGGGTGCAGCAGCTCCACCGCCTGGCGGGAAATCTCGATCTGCTGGGCCAGGCTTTTCTCCCCGAACCTGCGGGCGGTTTCACCGTTGTTGTAGGCCGCCACCAGCACCCCCTCGGCCTGGTTGAAACCACCGCTGGGGTACCAGAGCCCGGAGGCCTCCTGGTTGATGAACGACAGCCCGCCGTAGATCTGGTACTGGCTTTCCCAGAAGCGCCGCGACTGCCAGGCCACCTTGTTGGCGTAGCCGAACTGCACCGCGCCGATGGCCTGACGCACCGGGGCGCTGAAGTTGTTCTCGACCTTGGCCAGCAGCGGCAAGGGCAGGGAACTGATCACGTAGTCGGCCTTGAGACTCTGGGTGCGGCCGCTGCGGCGATCCAGGTAGACCACCTCGGCACCGTCGGCCCGGTTGGTGATGGAACGCACCTCGCTGTGCAGCCGCAACTGCCCTTGCAGACGCCGGGCAAACGCCTGGGGGATGCGGTCCATGCCGCCCACCGGCTGGAACATGGTGGGCGAGAATTCCGGGTATTCATCGATCATCAGCGCCGTGGTCAACGCCGGGTTGAGCAGGGTCTGCAACGGCAACGGGTCGTTCTTCTGCGCCAACTGGTCGCCGGCACCGGGCCAGACCTTGTAGCCGGAGCGCGCCGAGCCCAGGTATTCGAGCTTGTCGGAAAGGTCGCCCCAGGTTTTCAGAAAGCTCAGCAAGTTGCTGCGATCGGCCGCCGTCAGCTCCTGGTCCAGGGCATGCCGGTTGACCGCCTTGGCCAGCAGTTCGGAAAAATGCCCGCGGCTGTCATTGACCGCCTGACGGATCTGCAACGCTGGCTGATTGAGGTCCGGACGCACCAGGGCATTGCGGCTGGTGTTGACCAGCACCTCCAGCTCCACCCCCAGCTCGCGGCAGTAGCCGAGCATCAACTGGTGGTGGCTGGGCAGGCGACCGGCCCCGGCGTTGAGGTAGAAGCCGTCGTCGAACTCGGCGACCTGCACACTGCCGTCGCTGTACTCCACCCGGTCGCCGCCGCGCACCGTCCAGTTGCGCCCGCCGACCCGCTCCCGGGCTTCGAGCAGCGTGACCTTGAAGCCGGCCTTGTTCAGCTCATAGGCGCTGACCAGGCCACCGATCCCGGCGCCGATCACCACCACCGAAGCGCCCTTGCCCACCGCCGCGCTGGGCAGCGACGCATAGTTCTCCTCCAGGGCCTCGGCATTGCCCGAGCCACCGAACAGGCCCATGACCGCGCTCGCCGCCTGGACCCCGCCGACAGCGGCGATACGGGCGATCAATTGTCTTCTGGTCAGTGGCATGCCAGCGCTCCCTGCGGCGAATGGATAGTGCGTTCGGTTATAGCCTGCGGACTTATGCAGTCACTTGGGTCTATGGGAAGCCATCCTAGGGGCGCTCATTTAATAAGAGAAATACATTTTAAGCATATGCAAATATTACTTTGTTTCATATTCAGACACACAAATACTGCACAAGACGCATGAACAACAGTGACTAGCCAGTCGCCAGACAATCCACCTTGGCCAGCGGGCCTACACAGGAAAAACCGTTCGTAACATATTTATTGAACGGTAACTCTTACAATGTTACCGTTCATAAAACATGTTAAAAGGACACCTACCATGAACTCCGAACTCCAGAACGCCGCCCCCCAACTGCCTGCGCTCGCCTCCTACATCGAGACGGTGCTCGGCTATACCCCAAGCTTCAGTGCCTGGGATCAGGCCCCCAGCCTTCCCTACTACCTCAACAGCCACTATTGCCTTCTGCACATGGCCTTGCTCGGAGAAACCTGCGTGGTCTTGCTGGAGAACCCGCAGCAATCGGCCAGCTTGCCGGACGTGAAAAAGCACATGGATACGCTGCGCAAACTGACCCAGGCCCCCCTGATCTTCGTGGCCGAGGCCCTGGCCTCCTATGAGCGCAAGCGCCTGATTGACAAAGGCGTACAGTTCATCGTCCCCGGCAACCAGCTGTTCATCCCCGAACTGGGGCTTGATCTGAGGGAGTACTTCCGCGCCCGGCAGGAAAAAATCACGCTCATGAGTCCGGCCACCCAGGCCATGCTGATCCACCTGTTGATGAATCCCTCGCCGCCCTCGTTGCAGTTGTCCCAAGCGACGCTGGGCTACCCGTTCAAGTACTCCAAGATGACCGTTTCCCGCGCCGTCAAGGAGCTGAAGGACCTGGGGCTGATCGTGGTACACAGCGACCGGCAAGCCCATATCGAGATCCAGATTTCGTCGCATCAACTCTGGGAAGGCGCCAGGAAGCACATGCGCTCTCCAGTGAAAAAGACCCTGTGGCTGAACCAGATCCCGCACTTGAATAACACTCCATTGCTGTTCGCCGGCGAGTCGGCGCTGAACAAGCACAGCCTGCTGATGGAACCCCGGCTGCCGGTTTACGCCTGCTCCAGCGAAACCCTGGCCACTCTCCTGAAGGATTCCCCGGCGCTGAGCGAAGTCGCCCCCGAGGAGGCCGCCTGCGCATTGCAGATCTGGTCCTACGAACCCACCGTCTATGCTCGGACAAAGGATGGCTGTGTCGATCCTTTCTCGCTGCTCCTGAGCCTGCAGGACAGCAAGGATGAACGGATACAGATCGGCTTGAGCCAAGTGGAAGGAAACTTGAAATGGTAAGGGGGCTGGACCGCTTCCGTGAGTACTTCACCGACTACGCCGACCGCTACGTGATGATCGGAGGCGTGGCCGCCTACCTGAGCATGGAAGAAGCCGGCCAGGCGTTCAGAGCCACCCGAGACTTGGACATCGTCCTGATCATCGAAGCGCTGGACCCTTCGTTTGTCGCTCGGTTCTGGGAGTTCATACGAACCGGCGGTTATCAGATCAAGCAACGCAATAACGAAAGGCCGATTTTCTATCGCTTCATGGCGCCGACCGATACCAGCTTCCCTGTACAGATCGAACTGTTCTCGCGTAGCCCGCAAGGCATCGATCTGGCCGAGGGCGCGACCTTGAGTCCTATTCCTGTCGACGAAGCCGTCTCAAGCTTGTCGGCCATCTTGCTCAACGAGCAGTACTACGACTTTTTACTCGCCGGCATGCAGCGGATCGACGCGATCACCTACATTGGGGCGGATCGGCTGATTCCCCTCAAGGCCCATGCCTGGCTGAACCTCACCGAGCGCCAGGGCAAGGGGGAGCAGATCGACAGCAAGAACATTCGCAAACACCGTAACGATGTCTTGAGCCTCTCAGTCCTGCTTGCACCTCACTCAACCCACCTGCCCGACCCAATAGCTGAAGATCTGCAGCAGTTCCTGCTGCAACTGGCTGAACAAGCCGTGGATCCTGCCGCTATTGGGCTGACAGAAAGCCTGCAACAGCTGATTTTGCGGATCAGGCAAGCCTTTCATCTGGCCTGAGCAGTCAACCTCCTAACGAGCGGTATCGGCCTGCGCCGCAGCCAGCACCCGCAGCAGATTCCCACTCCAGATCTTCGCCAGGTCCGCTTCGCTGTAACCCGCCGCCAAAAGGCGCTCGGTGATTCGCGGTAGCTGCGCCACATCCTCCAGCCCCTGCACTCCGCCGCCGCCATCCCAGTCGGCACCGATGCCCACATGGTCCGGGCCCACCACCTCAAGGATGTGCAGCAGGTGGCGCATGTAGTCGTCCAGGCTGGCCCTGGGCTGCGGGTAACGAGCCTCGACCTGACGAATCCGCTCGGCCAGGTCCGCCACCTGCCCGGGGCTCAGGCTCGCGGCCAGGCGAAACTCGCGGTACAACGGCCCCAGGGCCTTGTCGCGTTCGGGGTTGGGCAGGCTGTTGATCAGGTCGCTGGGGAAACTGTTGACCTGCACCACCCCGCCCCTGGCCGCCAGCTGGCGCAGGCGCTGGTCATCCAGGTTGCGCGGATGGGCAGTGATCGCCCGGCTGCTGGAATGCGAGGCAATGATCGGCGCGCGGGACAGGGCCAGGACCTGGTCGAAGACCTGATCCGAGGCATGGGACACGTCCAGCAGGATGCCCAGGCGATTGGCCTCGGCCACCAGCTCGCGCCCCGCCGGGCTCAGGCCGTGCCACTGCGGCAGGGCGGTGGCCGAATCGGCGAAGTCGTTGTTGGCCGAGTGCACCAGGCCGAGCATGCGCAGGCCCTGGCGATAATAGGTGTGCAAGCGCGCCGGGTCGGCGGCCAGGGGCTCGGCGTTCTCCATGCTGATGAAGACCACCCGCTGGCCACGGGCGACGATGGCCGGAACATCGCTGGCCTGCAGGGCCAGGGCGAAGTCATCGGGGTGGGCGGCGATCAGGTCGCGGATCCGCGCCAGCACCGCCAGCCCATGTTCGCTGGCCAGGGTCCGGCCCTCGGCGTTGAGCGGGCCCTGTGGGGTGAAGATGGCCCAGAACCCGCCGTCCAGCCCGCCCTCTTTCATCCGAGGCAGATCGACCTGGGACAGATCGTCCCGATAGTCATGACGCTGGGTGATGTCCCACCCGGGGCGGGCCAGTTGCATCGGCGTGTCGAGGTGGCTGTCGAGCACCGTCAGGCGCTGGTGCAGCGATTGCGCCGGGCTGGCGGCCAGCGCCCAGGGGCTGAGTAGCGCCAGGCACAGCAAGTTTCGAGACAACATGGGGCCTCCTGGCCAATCAAGGAAATCGCCCCTGCGGATAGCGAAGGCGCTCTCCCGGGCACCGCAAGGCTTGAGCCGGCTCCCACAGGGTCAGGACCAGTGGAAGCTGCGGTCCCACAAGCCGGAAACATCCAGTTGCTGGGGCAGTACGCCGGCTTCGAAGAACAGGTCGGCCACGTCCTGCTGGGATTTCACCGCCGCGTCGTCCACCGGTTGCAGCAACCGCGGGCCGCTCTGGGCCCGGTACTGGGCGAGGAACACTTCGCGCGGCATGCCGAGGATCTGTGCGCTCCTGGTCGCCCATTCCTCGGGATGGCTGGCGATCCATTGCCAGGAGCGGTACTCGCGCAGGATGTAGTCGGTGATCGCCGCGTGCTTGAGCGGGTCGGCAATGCTGTTCTGGTTGGCGGCGATCACGTAGTTGCCGGACAGGTAGCCCTGGCCGGTCTTCAACACCTGGGCCCCGGCCCGCAGTTCCGCCAGCTGGATGAAATAGCCGAAGCTGACCCAGGCATCCAGGGCGCCGTTCTGGAAGGCGGCAAAACCGTCTTGCGGGGTCAGCGCCATGGGCACGATGTCGGCAAAGCCCAGGCCCTGTTCCTTGAGTGCCTTGAGCAGAAAGTAATGCGAGCTGGTGGAGCGGATGTAGCCGATGCGCTTGCCCTTGAGCTCGGCCACCGACTGCACCACAGAGCCCTTGGGCACGATGAAGGCCTGGTTGTTGACGTCGCCGGTGAGCACCGCGATCAGCTTCACCGGGGCGTGGTTCTTGATGCCGAAGATCGGCGGGATCTCGCTCATCGGCGAGATGTCCAGGGTGCCGCTGACCAGGGCCTCGAAGCTCAGGTTGCCGCCGCTGAACTCGGCGTACCTGACCTTGTAGGGTGGCGGCTCGATGCCCGCCTCGGCGAAGAAGCTCGGCGCCGCGCCCTTGTAGGTAGCGACATTCAGGGTGACCCCGGATAGGTCCACGGAGGCTCCCAGGCCCAGGCGCGGCAAGACGGCGGCCAGACCGGCCAGGGCCGAGAGTTGGAGAAGACGACGACGTTGCATGGGCAAGGATCCTTAATCGAGAAAGTCCGGTTCTTCGCGCACGATCCGCTCGCGGTAAGGCTGGAAGCTGAACCAGCCGCCAAACTCGGTGCCGACCTGGCGCGCGGTGTGGCGCGCCACCTCGTGGGGAATCAGTCGCGGGGTGCCGGCGGCTTCCGCCAGCAACTGAGCCTGGGCGGCGTTGTCCATGGCGATGAAGCGCCACACCGCCGCCTCAACGGTTTCGCCCACGGTCAGCAGGCCGTGGTTCTGCAGGATCAGCGCCTTGTGCCCCTGCAACGCGGCGGCGATCCGTGCGCCTTCGCTGGCCTCCAGCACCACCCCGGAAAAGTTGTCGAACAGCCCGTGCTTCTCATAAAAGGCGCAGGCGTCCTGGGTCAGCGGATCCAGCAGGCGCCCCAGGCTCGACCAGGCCTTGCCGTGCAACGAATGGGCATGGGCTGCGGCCACCACTTCGGGATGGGCTTCGTGCAAGGCGGCATGAATGGCGAATGCCGCAAGGTTCAGCGCCCCCTCGCCTTCGATCACCGCGCCTTCGGGGTTGACCAGCAGCAGGTCGGACACCCGCACATGGCCGAAATACACCCCCACCGGGTTGACCCAGAAATGGTCCGGGCGTCCCGGGTCGCGCACGGTGATATGCCCGGCGCCGCCCATGTCGAAGCCCAGCCGGGCGAACACCCGGAAGGCAGCGGCCAGGCTTTGCTTGCGCTGCCGGCGTTCCAGCTCGACCGTGGCCTGCTGGGGCGGGTGTTCCCAGCGAAAAACCGTATGGCCATCGCGGGGCAAGTCATACACCGCGGGACGAAAATGTGCGGTCATGTCCGCTCTCCTTGAAGTTGTCATCTGCGCAAAGGCCCGCAGGGCCGTGCTTGGCGCCCTTGAACTCGCCACATCTCCTGCACCGGTCCATGCAGGCGGCGCAGATCAGTAGCCACGCTGGATCTCCACCGGATTCTCCAGGGGCAAGCCAGCGCCCCAGTGCTGCAAATTGCGCCCCAGCAAGCGGGCGATATTCAGGTAGACCCGCGGCGAATTGGCCGAGGTGTGGGGCGACAGGCGGATCCGCGGGTGGCTATAGAAAGGGTGGCCCGCAGGCAGCGGCTCGGGGTCGGCGACGTCCAGGCTGGCCAGGGCGATGTGCCCCGTGTCGAGTGCCTGCAACAACGCCGGCTGATCGATCAACGCCCCACGGGCGATATTGATCAGGTGCAGCCCCGGCCTGGCCGACGCCAACACATCGGCATCGATGATCCGCCGGGTCTGCTCGGTCAGGGGCACCGCCAGCAGCAGGTGATCGGCCCGGGCAAACAGCTGGTGCAGGTCGGCCACCGGTTCGACCCCAGGCACTTCAAAAGGCTGCGCCGAACGGCGCAGGGCCAGCACCTGCATGCCCAGGGCCTGGGCCTTGGGCGCCAGTTCCCGGGCGATGCTGCCAAAGCCGAACAGCCCCAGAGTGCTGCCGGCCACCGAGGCCAGCGGCCGTTGCTGCCAGTGTTCGGCGCGCTCGATCCACACCTTTGGCAATTGCTTGGCGGCGGCGAAGATCGCCGCCAGGGCAAACTCGGCAATGCTCTCGGCGGTGCTGCCCCGGGCGCTGGCCACCGGCAGGTCCTGGAACAGCCAACGGGGAAAGTAGTCCAGCCCCGAGGTCACCAGTTGCACGAAGCGCAAACCGAAGGGCCAGCCCGCGGGCGGCTCCGGCGCGTCGCGAAAGTCCGCATGGGGCGCGGCCAGCAGCACTTCGACATCAGCCGGCAAGTCCTGTGGCAGGCCCCGGGGCAGGCTCAGGACGTCGACACCCGGCAACCACTGGCGCAGTTGCTGGTTGAAGGCTTCATCCAACTGGCTGGCAATGCGCGTCACACCTGGGCTCCACGACTGGGCAAGGCAAAGGCGGCACGGCCCACGGCACCGAGGATCGCGTCGTTCTGCGGGGTGTGAATGCGGCTGCACAGCACATCGCGGTAGTGCCGCTCGATAGGGTTGCCCCGGGCCAGCCCGGGATTGCCGATGGCCTCGATGCCCAGCTCCACCGCGCTGATGGCGTTGCTGGTCACCAGGTACTTGATCTGGGTCGCCTCGCCCGGGGCGATCCGCCCTTCGGCGGCGGCATCCAGCAGCACCCGGTTGTTCAGCAGCAAGGCGTCGATACGCCCGATCAGCTCCTGGAAGCGCGGCAGGCTCGACAGCGGCGCGCCGAGGTTGGCCGGGGCGCGCTGGGCCAGCCAGCCCAGCAGCCAGTCACGGGCGGCGCGGGCGACGCCGTCATAGATCGCCGACAGCAGCACCGCCAGCCAGAGCACGCCCTTGCTGTCCAGCTCCGAGGGGCGCGGAACGTCGGCCGGCTGGATGTCCACCGCTTGTTCCTGGGGCACGAACACGTCGTCGAAGATCACGTCGTGGCTGCCGGTGGCGCGCATGCCCAGGTGGTCCCAGGTTTCCTCGACGCGGATGCCGGGACTGTCGCGGTGCACCAGCCAGGTGCCCACCTGCGGCTCGGCATCGTCGCTGCGGGCCCAGACCGCCAGCCAGGTCAGCCCGGGAATGCCGGTGGAGTAGATCTTGCGTCCGCTGAGCCGCCAGCCACCCTCGACCCGCCGCGCCAGGGTCGCCGGCAGGCCGCCCCGGGCCGGGGTGCCGAGGTCCGGCTCGACCCGCAGCGCATTGATCAGGGCGCCCTCTTGCACCGCCTCGTGCGCCACGCGCTGGCGCAGGTGCAGCGGCCAGGCGGTGTTCTGTTGCAGCCGTGTGTGCTGCAGGTACTGCATCACCAGCACCAGTGCGGTGGAAGGTTCGCCCTGGGCCACGGCGCCGATCACCCGCCGCGCCTGGGCCAGGGTCGCCTCGCTGCCGCCCAGGGCCCGGGGCACGGTCAGGGCCAACAGGCCATGCTGGTGCAGGCGCTGCAGGTTGGCGTGGGGAAACTCGCTGTGGCGATCGTAATGGGCCGCGGTGGCGGCGAACTCCTCGCGCAACTGCTGCAGCAGGTCGGCGAACTCGCTGGAGTCCGGATCGAGGACGCGACGGGACACGGACGAAGACGGTTGCACGCTGGAAAGGCTCATCGGCTGGCAGTCCTGCTCAGGGGGTGGGAGATGTCGACGGCCGGCTCGGCCTCGGTGTCCACACCCAGCAGCTGCAGCAACCGCGCACGCAGCGGCTGGAACCCCGGGCTGGACACCTGACGCGGACGCGGCAGGCGGATCGGCAGTTGTTCGGCGATTTGCCCGTTGGCCAGCACCAGCACCCGGTCGGCCAGCAGCAGCGCCTCGTCGACATCGTGGGTCACCAGCAGCACCGCCGGGGTGTGCACCCGCCACAGGCGGATGATCAATTGATGCATGCGGATCCGGGTCAGGGCGTCGAGGGCGGCGAAGGGTTCATCCAGCAGCAACAGCTGCGGTTCGCGCACCAGGGCCCGGGCCAGGGCCACGCGCTGGGCCTCCCCGCCGGACAGGGTGCCGGGCCAGGCGCCCAAGCGATGGGCCAGACCGACTTCGGCCAGCGCCGCTTCGGCCCGCTCACGGACCCCAGCCCCGCGCACGCCCAGGGCAACGTTGCGCCACACGCGCTTCCAAGGCATCAGCCGTGGTTCCTGGAACACCGCGGCCATGGCCGAAGGCACCCGCAACCGGCCCTCATCGATGGGTTCCAGCCCGGCCAGGGCCCGGAGCAAGGTGGTCTTGCCCGAACCGCTGCTGCCCAGCAGGGCGACGAACTCCCCCGGGGCGATGTTCAGGTCCAGGCTGTCGAGTACCGCCTGCCCGGCGAAACGTCGGGTTACCCCGCGGCATTCGACGGCGGCGCGCACTGGGCCCGGCTGGGGCAATGACACAGTCATGGTCAGTTCCTGATAAAGGTCGGGCGCCAGGCCAGGGCGCAACGTTCGAGGCCGCGCACCAACCCGTCGATACCCAGGCCGAGCACGCTGTAGACCAGGAGGCAGATGACGATCACGTCGGTGCGCATGAAGTCCCGGGCGTCGTTGACCAGGTAGCCGATGCCGGCGCTGGCGTTGATCTGCTCCACCACCACCAGCCCCAGCCAGCTGATGCCGAAGGCGTAGCGCAGGCCGACGAAGAACGCCGGCAAGGCCCCCGGCAGGATCACGTGGACGATCAGTTCCCAGCGCTTGAGGCCAAGCAGGGTCGCCGCCTCCAGCAACTTGGGATCCAGGCTGCGGATGCCGGAAAACAGCGTGAGGTAGATGGGAAAGGTGGTGCCCAGGGCGATCAGCGCGATCTTCGGCGTCTCGCCCACGCCGAACCAGAGAATGAACAGCGGCACGATGGCCAGGAACGGCAGGGTGCGCAGCATCTGCATCGGCGAGTCGATGGCGATCTCGCCGCGCCGCGACAGCCCAGCCAGCAGGGCCAGGAGCGTGCCCAGGCTGACGCCGATGGCCAGGCCGCTGAGGGCGCGCTTGAGGGACACCCACAGGTGCCCGGCCAATTCGCCGCTGCCGAGCATCTGCCCCAGGGTGCCGCCGATGGTGCTCGGCGCGGCAATGATCCGTGCCGGCAACAGACCGCTGCGCGACGCCAGTTCCCAGAGCAACAACAGCACCAGCGGGCTGATCAGGCGCAGCGACAGATTGCCCAGGAGCTTCACTCCGGGGCGCTCGGTCCAGCGGACAGACAAGGACAGCGGGGCTTGTGCAGGCATTTCAACATCCCTATTTCAGCGCGTTCGAGCCCCATGCTAACTACATAAAAAACGTCCGTGAAATTCGTTTTGGTTCTAACTTAATATACAAAAAATGCATTCATCAAATAGATATATATGCAAACAAAGGATAAACCCGTAGGAGCCTGCTTGCCGGCGAAAAGGCCGTAGAGCCTTGTGCCGCCCTTGCCGGCACCTTCGCTGACAAGCCAGCTCCTACCGCCGATTTGCGTCGCACCCGTGGCTAGCCGACGCGGGCGGCGACCATTTCGCCGAACAGACTCACCGGCTCCTGCAGGTTGCCGAGAAAGCGCGGGTGGATCAGCCACAGGTCGATCACCGGCTTGAAGTCGCTGACCGGGACGATCTCCAACTTGTCCCGGTGGCTGCTGTTTTCCAGCAGCGGCAGCGGCACCAGACCGTAGCCCAGGCCATTGGCGATCAGCCCCAGTTGCAGCTCGGTGCCGAAGGTTTCCAGGTTGATCTGCAAGGTCAGGCCCTGGGCGCTCAAGGCCCGTTGCAGGCCGGCGCGAAAACCACAACCGTCGGGGTTCAGCACCCAGCCGCGCTGGTAACAGTCGGCCAGCTTGCATGAGCGTTTGCGCACCTCGTCCTTGGCCGCCACCACCACCAGATTCATGCTGCCCAGGGAGCGCCCCACCACCCCTTCGGGGAACACCTTGCCGGCGGGAAACAGCGCGGCCACCACGTCCAGCTCACCGTTCTCGACCTTGCTCAGCAGATGGCTGCCCCAACCGGTGGCCACCGAGGTCTGCAACTGCGGATAGAGGTTCTTCAGCTGGCTCAGGGCATCCAGCAGCACCACATCGCCGATGGTCTGCGGCACGCCGATGCGCAGCGCGCCGCTGGGGGCGCCGTCATTGGCCACCAACTCGTTCAGGGCATCGATGCTGCGCAGCACTTCCAGGCACTGACCGTAAACCCGCAAGCCCATGCTGGTGGGCTTGAGCGGCTTGGTATTGCGGTCCAGCAACTCCACCCCCAGGGCTTCCTCGAAATTCTGCACCCGGCGGGTGATGGCCGGCTGGGTCAACTGCAGGGCATCGGCCGCCTGGCTGATGGTCTGGCAGCGGATCACCGCCACGAACGCGTTCAGATCATCTATCTTCATTCTTTTTTCGCATAATAAATGACTGGAAAAATGTTCGATAAGAATAATACCTTTTAGCTCGCCCGTGTAGTTCGCGTCATTTGCCTTGTATCCACGGAGGGAGCTCATGCCCCACAACGCCGCAACAGTCGCTATCGATACACCCAACTTCGCCCGCCTGCGGGACTTCATCGCCGCCCTGGCCGAGCTGCTGGACGGCCATCCCGATGAGGCCCGGGTACTGGAGCAAGGCGCCGACCTGCTGCGGCGCCTGGTGCGCCAGGACGACTGGCTGCCCGATGAATTCGCCCAGCCCGACCCGCAGCACTATCAGCAATTCTTGCTGCATGCCGACTCGCGCCAGCGCTTCTCCATCGTCAGCTTCGTCTGGGGTCCGGGGCAGCGCACGCCGATCCACGATCACCGGGTCTGGGGCCTGATCGGCATGCTTCGCGGCGCCGAAGACAGCCAGGGCTTCGAGCGCCTGGCCGACGGGCGCCTGCAACCGGCCGGCGCTGCGGTGCGCCTGGTGCCGGGCCAGGTGGAAGCGGTATCGCCACGCATTGGCGACATCCATCAGGTGAGCAATGCCTACGCCGATCGGGTGTCCATCAGCATCCATGTGTACGGCGCCAATATCGGTGCGGTACGCCGGGCCGTGTACAGCCCCGAAGGTCACGAGAAGCCCTTTGTCTCCGGTTATTCCAACCGCTTGCTGCCTAACCTCTGGGACTTGTCGAAGGAGCCCCCGCAATGACCGATTTCCCTACCCGCAGCCCGGCGCAGATCCGCCAGGCCCTGCTCGACCGCCAGGAACTGGCGCTGGTCGATGTCCGCGAAGAGGCCCCTTTCGCCGAAGCCCACCCGCTGTTCGCGGCCAATATCCCGTTGTCGAAACTGGAGCTGGAGGTCTATGCGCGCATCCCCCGGCGCGACACCCCGATCACCCTCTATGACCAGGGCGAAGGGCTGGCACAGCGCGCCGCGACCCGTCTGGTACAACTGGGCTACCGCGATGTCGCCCTGCTCGAAGGCGGCCTGGAGGGTTGGCGCGCCGCCGGTGGCGAGCTGTTCAAGGACGTCAACGTACCGAGCAAATCCTTTGGCGAGCTGGTGGAAGCCGAGCGCCATACCCCGTCCCTGGCCGCCGAGGAACTCCAGGCGCTGCTCGACCAGCAGGCTGACCTGGTGGTGCTCGATGCCCGGCGCTTCGACGAATACCAGACCATGAGCATTCCCGGCAGCACCAGCGTGCCCGGCGCCGAACTGGTGCTGCGGGTGCGCGAGCTGGCCCCCGATCCGCGGACACAGGTGGTGGTCAATTGCGCCGGACGCACCCGCAGCATCATCGGCACCCAGTCCCTGGTCAACGCCGGCATCCCCAACCCGGTGGCGGCCCTGCGCAACGGCACCATCGGCTGGACCCTGGCCGGACAGAAACTGGAACACGGGCAGAACCGGCGCTTTCGAGCCGTCGACGAGAAGCAGCGGGCCGAGGCGCAAACGGCGGCACGGGCGGTCGCGGACCGGGCCGATGTGGCGCGCATCGACCTGGCCCAGTGGCGGCGCTGGCAAGCCGATGCCCGGCGCACCAACTACCTGTTCGATGTGCGTACTCCGGAAGAATTCGCCGCCGGCCACCTGCCCGGCGCCCGTTCCACGCCCGGTGGGCAACTGGTGCAGGAAACCGATCACTTTGCCAGCGTGCGCGGCGCGCGCCTGGTGCTGGTGGACGACGACGGTGTGCGGGCCAACATGAGCGCCTCCTGGCTGGCCCAGATGGGCTGGCAAGTGGCGGTGCTCGACGGCCTGCGCGCCAGCGACTTCAGCGTGCGCGGGCCCTGGCAGGCGCCGCTGCCGGACACCACGCCGGCCGAAGAAATCAGCCCGCGGACCCTGGCCGCCTGGCTGGAGCAACCCGGCACCCTGGTGCTGGATGTCACCGCCAGCGCCAACTACGTGCAGCGTCACATCCCCGGGGCCTGGTGGGTGCTGCCCAGCCAGTTGCAGGAATCCCTGGCCCGGCTGCCCCAGCCCGAACGCTATGTCCTGACCTGCGGCAGCAGCCTGCTGGCGCGTTTCGTGGTGCCTCAGTTACAGGCCCTGACCCAGCGCCCGGTGTTCCTGCTCAGCGGCGGCACCACGGCCTGGATCGACGCTGGCCTGCCCGTCGAGGAAAGCCGCCAGCAACTGGCCTCGCCGCGGATCGACCGCTACCGCCGGCCCTATGAAGGCACCGACAATCCCCGGGAGGCCATGCAGGGCTATCTGGACTGGGAATTCGGCCTGGTGGAGCAACTGCGTCGCGACGGCACCCATGGTTTCTTCGTGATCTGAGCCTTTGCGGGGAGGCCTTCGCTGGCAAGCCAGCTCCTACAAAACCGGGTTGATCGCCGCCTCCGTAGGAGCCGGCTTGCCGGCGAATCGGCCAGCCAGCCAAGCAAAGCCCTCAGGCGCGCAGACGGCAGAGGCAGGCGGCCAATCGGCCCAAGTGACAAATAGCAATAATTATCGATATCATTTGCGACCTTGTGCTCAACGCGTCGTCAAGAAGGATATCCATGTCTCGCTCCAAGCCCGACTCTGCGCTGGCGGACTCTGTCCGCGGGTTCTATGCGGACATCCTGCATTTCCTGCGCAAACGCACGGATAACGCCAGCGACGCGGCGGACATGACCCAGGACGTGTTCACCCAATGGCTCGACTACCGGGACCGGGACCAGGTCGAACAGCCCCGGGCCTTCCTGTTCCAGATGGCACGCAACCTGCTCCGCGATCACTGGCGGCGTCAGCAGGTGCGCTCCAGGGTGCATCACCCGGTCTATCCCGAGCCAGGCCTGGACACTGAGCCCCTGGCCGACGAACGGCACGAACCACTGCCCGCCGCCCAGCGCCTGCAACGCCTGGAACAATTGAAAGAAGTCCTCGCCCAGCTCTCGCCGCGGCGCCGCGAAGCCCTTATGCTGCACCGCTTCGAGGGGCTGAGCCAGACGCAGATCGCCGAGCGCATGGGGATTTCCGTGAGCATGGTGGAAAAACACATCGCCTTTGCCCTGCTGCATTGCAAGCAACACCTACAACGAGAAAATGGCAAGGAGCAGCCTGAATGACCCGCTTTACCGGCCCCCAGGACGACCTCGACAGCGAGCAGATCGATGCCCAGGCCGCCAGTTGGTTCGCCCGTAACCGCAATGATCCGGACCGGGCCACGCGCAAGGCGTTCGACAGCTGGATCAGTGAGCCGGCCCATGCCCGGGCCTATGCCGAATTCGAGCAGTTGTGGGTCGACCTGGCACAGTTGCAGCAACTGAACCGCCCAATGCCGCTCCCCCGGCGCAAGACACCGCTGTGGCGGCCGGCCCTGGCAGTGGCGGCCGCGCTGCTGTGCGCGGTGCTGGCGCTCAACCTGGGGACACCCCAGGCGCCTTACCGGCAGCAGATCGCAGCCCAGGAACAGGGCGCGCGAACCTTCAAGCTGCCGGACGGCAGCACGCTCTACGTCAATGCCAATACTCGGGTGAAGGTGGATTTCAGCGGCCGGCAACGGGATATCTACCTGCAGCAGGGCCAGCTGTACCTGGAGGTTGCCGCCGATCGGGAGCGGCCGCTGTGGGTGCACAGCGGCGCGGCCAAGGTCAGGGTGGTGGGCACCGCGTTCGATGTGCGCCGCGGTCAGCGCCAACTGGTGGTCAGCGTGGCCCACGGCCAGGTGGCCTTCAGTCCGGATGGCCGGCCCGGCGATCTGACTCTGCTCGGCGCCCGCCAGCAAGCCACCTACGACCTGCAAAAAGGCACCTTGCGCCAACAGTCCCTGGACCGCGACGAGGTGGCCGACTGGCGCAGCGGGCGCCTGGCCTTTCGCAACCGCGACCTGGCCAGCCTGGTGGACGAGCTGAACCTCTATCGACAACAGCCGGTGCAACTGGCCGAGGGCGCCATCGGCGCCTACAAGGTGTCCGGCAACCTCGACGTCCACGACCCGGATGCCCTGGTCAAGGCCCTGCCCGCGCTGATTCCGGTGAAAACCCGGGTTCAGGCCAACGGTCAGCTGAAGATCGAAGCCCGCTGAGCGATACATGAGAATATTTTGCATTCGCATATGAGGTATTTTTTCACTACCGCGTCTTCCTCCTGTCTGCGCTCTGTACGCAGCGTCTTTCTGGCCTTTAAGCCGCACTGGGGGAAGTCATGTTTCGCGCGTTCTTGCCTGTTCCGTTAGTCCGTACCCGCCCAACCCTGCTCGCCGCCTGCCTGGCCTTCAGCCTGCAGGTCCAGGCCGGGCCGCTGCATTTCCAGTTGCCGGCGCAGCCCCTGGCCGCGTCCCTGAGCCAGGTCGCCCAGCAGGCGAAGATCCAGCTGCTGTTCGATGAGCAATTGCTGCGCAACGCCAAGGCACCGGCCCTGCAAGGGGATTTCAGCCCCGAAGAAGCAATCCGCAGCCTGCTCCAGGGTGGCCCGTTCAATCTGCTGAAGGTCGACAACACCTACGTCGTGCGCCCCGCCGAAACCAGCGTCGGCAGCGGCTCGGCCTTGCAACTGGGGGCCATGAGCGTGATCGGCACCGGCACCGAGGTCGACGCCGCCAGTGTCGGCCGGTCGACCCTGAACCAGGCGGAAATCGACCGCCACCAGTCCAACAACGTCGCCAGCCTGATCGACACCCTGCCCGGCGTCAGCCTCGGCGGCTCGCTGAAACCCGGTGGCCAGACCATCAACATCTGGGGCCTGGGGGACGCCGAGGACGTGCCGATCACCGTCGACGGCGCCACCAAGAGCGGCTTCGAGCGCTACCAGCAGGGGGTGATTTTCATCGAGCCGGAGCTGATCCGGCGGGTGGAAGTGGAAAAGGGCCCGCACTCGCCCAAGACCGGCAACGGCGGTTTCGGCGGCACCGTGCATACCGAAACCAAGGATGCCCCGGACCTGTTGCAGGACGGGCGCAACACCGGCGCCATGGTCAAGTACGGCTACAGCAGCAACGACCATCAACAGGCCTACACCTCGGCGGTGTATGGCCGATCCGACGATCATCGTTTCGACGCCCTGGCCTACTGGACCAAGCGCGACGGCGACGACATGAAGCTGGCCAGCTCCGTTCCCGACCCGCGCAATGAGTACCTGATCAACCCCAAGCGCCAGCCCAACACCGCCCAGGACCTGGAAGGCGAGCTGTTCAAGTTCAACATGCAACTGACCGATGAGCAGCGCCTGGGCCTGAGCTACATGCGCTCCGACAGCGACATCTGGGCGCCCTTCTCGGCCAAGAGCTACCCGGCGCCCCCCAGCAAGGCCAACATCGCCAAGTACGGCTATGAAGGTGCCACCAAGCGCTACCTGGCCCAGCGCAACACCATCGACACCACCTGGCTGACCAAGTACGAGTACCAGCCGCTGGACAACCCCTGGATCGACCTCAAGGTCCAGTACTCCAACTCCACGACCGATCAGACCGACGAGCGCGGCCCGACCGCCTTCTATCAACCGGTCACCGGCGGTCGCAAGATCACCGTGGGCTACGAGGACAGGATCCTCGAAGTGACCAACATCAGCCGCTTCAGCAGCGGTCCCCTGGACCATGCCTTGACCCTCGGCACGCAGATCCGCAAGCACACCCGCGAGGTCGACATGTGGATGCCGGGCAAGACCTATGAAGTGCCCAAGTACAACTATGGCCACTACCAGCCGGGCTTCATGCCCCATGGCAAGGTCGACAACAACGCCTTCTACATCCAGGACGCGGTGACCCTGGGGGACTTTACCCTGACCCCGTCGCTGCGCTATGACCATGTGCGCAACCGTGGCCAGGAAAACGACGCCCCGCTGTACAACAGCACCAGCCCCAAGGACGGCCATGACTACGGCGACAAGACCTACACCGGCTGGTCGCCACGGCTGTCGGCGTTCTGGAACCTCAATCCGAACCTGGCGCTGTTCGCCGACTACAGCAAGACCTGGCGCGCGCCGGTGATCGACGAACAGTACGAAGTACAGGCCCCCGGCAGCACACGCTCGGCCACCAGCCGCAACCTGGATCCGGAGCGCATCACCGCGTTGCGCGCGGGAACCCTCCACAACTTCTCCAAGGTGCTGGCCGACAACGACAACCTGCAGATCCGCACCACGGTGTTCCAGAACAAGATCAGCGACGAGATCCTCAAGGCCACCGGGATCGGCTGCGCGGAGCAATTGAGCACCGGCAAGAGCATCGCCCAGGTGTGCAAGGAGTCGCCGATGTCGGTGTATCGCAACATCGGCGACCTGACCATCAAGGGCTTCGAAGTCGAAAGCTACTACGACTCCAACTACCTGTTTGGCGCCCTGTCCTACTCGTGGATCACCGGCAAGCACCAGGGTGCCTACACCAACCCCTGGGGGCCGGACGTCTGGGCCCGGGACATTCCGCCGCGCAAATGGGTGGCGACCCTGGGGCTGAAGATTCCCCAGTGGGATGCCCAGGTCGGCTGGCAGGGCCAGTGGGTGCGCCAGACCGACCGCCTGCCCAGCGACAAATACCCCAGTGGCCCGGCCAGCAGCCTGGGTGACTCCTACTGGGACCAGTACGGCAATGATCGCTACAACGTGCAGGGCCTGTTCGCCAACTGGAAGCCCCAGCAGGCCTACCTCAAAGGCACCGAAGTCAACTTCACCCTGGATAACATGTTCAACCGCGACTACCGCCCGGCCCTCAGCGGCGACAACGCCTACAGTGTCGGACGCAATGCCAAGATCAGCGTGACCCGCTTCTTCTGACGGCACCTGGCTGCGGTGCATCGGACGCACCGCAGCAGGCCAGCCGTTGGCCATCACCGATGTATTGCAAGCCTTTAGCCAAACCCTCCTGCCCGCACCTGCCGGGCTAAGATCGACGCCCCCCCCTGAAAACCGCTGAAAGGCCTTTGGGCGCTTTCAGTCAACGCCTTATTGATTTTGTACGACGGCTATCGTACAAACGAGGAAGCATCATGGACAGAGGCTTCAGAAAGGTCAGGCGGGACCTGATCAATGCACTACAGGACGGCAACTATCTGCATGCCGCGCGCGGCTCGATCGAGGTCAAGAACCTGCTGGCCACCGGCGAGGTCTCGGCTGGCCACCTGATCGAAGTCATAGGCGCCTGCAAGGGCCAGGACCACAGTTGCAGCGCCCACCACAGCGTCCCGGGCATCGCGGTCCACGTGCTGAAAAAGGCCGGCTGGTACATCAAGTTCTACTTTATCGAGCCCGATGTGTGGTTCATCAGCGTTCACCGATGAGGGGCAACCCATGAAACTCTTTCTGCAAGGCGACCGGGGCAAGGCGCTCTGTGAGCATTGCCAACAGATCGTCGGCATCACCTACCTGCGGCGTGACGTCCCCTTCAGCGACGGCAACGGCCTGGCCCGGGACATCCTGGTGGGAGTCTGCGACCAATGCGCCACCACCGTGGCCATCCCGCCCCAGTCGACGCCCGCGATCAAGGAAACCCGCAAGCAGTCATTGACCTCCATCGAGGCACGGCTGCCGGCGGTCTACCTCGATGTGCTGGATGCGACGATGCACTGCGTGGCCCCGGATGCCGGAGTGCAACTGCGCAAACTGTTCTTCGGCTACTACTTCAGCGCCCCCCCGGCGTCTTCCCTGGAGCAGGTGCACGAGGGCTTCGCCGCGTACCTGGCCGAACAGGCCGAGGCCCGCCAGTTGCCTGCCGTGCAGGCGATGAAACGCCTGTCGTTGAAGGTCAACCACTATGTGGCCGAGGATCTTGCGCGCCTGCTGCAAGCCACCCGCATGACCCAGACCGAACTGCTCAAATCGCTGATCGCGCAGATGCGCCTGGATGTGCTCGAAGGCGGCAACCCGGCGGTGATCGCCGAGCTGCGCCAGCTGGCACGCCTGGGGCTCTAGCCCTCAGCCTTTGCCGCGGCCCGCCGCACGGCCCGCCCGCAGGAAGTCGCCCCAACGGCGCACCAGGTAGTTGTGCTCGTCCATCACCGAGTTCCACACGGCGATGTGCCCCATGCGCTGCGGGTAGGAACCGCCGTCGCGAGTCTCGCCGATATCGATCAGCGGCGCGCCATCACTGCCCGGCAACTCTTCCCGGGCTGGCTTGCCGGCGTACCAGTAATCCCATTCGGCGCTGCTCAGGTGATCGCGGGTACGCGCCGGGTTGCCGATGTAGTAGCCCTGGCGCGCCATCACTGCTCCGGGCCAGCCCGACAGCCACCAATTGAGATAGGCGTAGGCCGCGTCCAGCACCGCACCCTGGGCATGGCGCGACAACGACAGGCCGCCGAACCAGGCGCGGTAGCCCTCGCGCGGCACCGCCAGACGGTATTTGACCCCGGCGCGGTGCAAGCGCATCAGGGTCGGCGACCACAGGCTCTGGATATCGATGCGCGGGCTGAGCATCAGTTGCGCAGCTTCTTCGTCATCCGACCAGAACGCCGCGAAATGCCCTTCGCGCTGCTTGCGCACCAGGATCTGCGCCAGCCGGTCGATCTCCTCGATGCTCAGGTTGCCGATGTCCTTGAACGACTCCAGGCCACAGCCCTGCACCGCCAGGGCTGCGTCCAGAGCGCCGATCGCGGCGTCACTCTGCAAGGCGATGCGCCCGCTCCAGGCCGGTTCCAGCAACCAGCCCCAGCTCTCGTTGGCGCTGGAAAACCCCGCCGGCAGGCGCTCCGGTCGATAGGCGAAACTGTCGGCGTTGTGGGTCAGCGGCAGCATGCTGATGCGCTCGCTGACCGTGCTGCCCAGGCTGCCGTCGTGCTGCACATAGAGCCGTTCGCTGGGCACGCTGCCACTGCCCAGGCGATCGCTGGGCGACAAACGTCCGCGCTTGGGCAGGTCGTTGATCTCGTGCCACAGGGCAATGCGCCGGGTATCGATGGGCTGAATCGCCTGGGCCGGCCAGACGAAATCGACGTTGTGAAACCACTGGTCATAGAGGTCGTAGCTGTCCGGCTGCATCACCGCGATGCGCTGGGCCTGTTCCACATCGTGCACCTGATACACCAGGCGAATGCCCAGGTCCTGCTCGGCGCGCCGCCGCAGGGATTCGAGCAGGGTCACCGAGGTGCCCAGTACCCGCAGGGTGACCGGTTGCGTCGCCGCCATCAGGCACTCTCCCCGGCGAGCGGAGCGAAACTGCGGGCAAACACCTCGAAAGAACGACGCAGTTGCTCAGGCTCCAGCCCGCGCAGGATAAACACCAGCCGCGAGCGATGATCGGCACTGGGCCAGCGCGGCAGATGCACGGGAGCGTGCAGGCAATGCTGCACGCCATGAATGACGATGGGGGCCTGGCTGGCGTTGATGTTGAGCAATCCTTTCACCCGCAGAATTCGTTCGCCGTGGCATCTTAGCAGCATCGACAACCAGACCCCGAAGCCCACCCAATCCAGCGCTTGCTCGAACTCCAGGCTGCACACTCGCGCCGCGCCATGCTGTGGCGCAGCCGCTTTGAGTGGCCGCTGCAACTGCCAGCGCGCCACTTCCCGCTCGGCCGTCGCACCGCGCAGGCCTTCACCGAGCAACAGCTGGTCACCGCCCTGGATCTGCTGGGTCAACAACAGCGGCGCCCCGGGATTGAGCCGCTGCAAATGCTCGCGCAACACCGCCTGGGTCGTCTCGTCGACACAATCGGTCTTGCTCAGCAGCAAGCGATCCGCGGCCGCCACCTGGGCCAGCCACTCCGGGTGCAGGCGCTCCTGCAACGCCGCGTGGCTGGCATCCACCAGGGTCACCAGCAGGCCGATGTGCACCCGCCCGCGCAATTGCGGATCGTTGTTCACCGTGGCCAGGATCGGTGCCGGGTCGGCCAGCCCGGTGGTTTCCAGCAGCACCCGGCGAAAGGCCAGGACCTCGCCCCGGCTGCGCCGCGCCAGGAGCGCCAGCAGCGCCTCTTTCAACTCGCCGCGAACCGAACAGCAGACACAACCGCTGGGCAGCAGCACGGTGTCCGGCGCCACCTCCTGCACCAGCAAATGATCGATGCCGATATCGCCGAACTCGTTGATCAGCAACGCCGTGTCGCCCAGGCTCTGGTCCTGCAACAGGCGGTTGAGCAAGGTGGTCTTGCCACTGCCGAGAAACCCGGTGATGACGTTCAGCGGCATGCTCATGGCTGTTGCTCCAGGTGTTTGAGAAGCACGGGGTCGAGAGGATCGAGGGGCCGGCCGAGCAAGGATTCGGCCAGGCTCCACAGCTGCTCCAGGCCGCTGGCCAGCTCCTGGCGGCCAGTGGCGCCGAGCAGCAAGTAGGCCGAGCCCTGGAAGTCTTCGACCTTGAGCCGCAACGGCGCCAGTACCCGATTGATCGCGGCGATTCTGCGCAAGCGTTCGCGACGCCGGGGCAGTTGATCCCCCAGCGGATCGCTCCAGTGCACGTCTTCGCCCAGCAGCCCGCATAAGCCGCACATGCTCAGTCCTCCTTCATGGCATGACATCCCCGGAGTTCGGGCCCAGGGTCTGGCCGACGAACAGGTTGCCCCCCGGCTCGCTGGCCAGCAGCACCGCGGTGGGCGCCACCTCATCGGCGAGGCCGAAACGCCCGAGGGGCAATTCGGCGGCCTTGGCGGTTTTCCAGGCACTGCTGATGCCGGCCACCAGCGGCGTCTCGATCGGCCCCGGGGCAATGGCGTTGACCAGTACGTTGTTCTTAGCCACTTCCAGGGCCAGGGACTTGGTGAAACCGATGACCCCGGCCTTGGCCGCGGCGTAGTGGGTCAGCTCGGCGCCGCCCTTGATCCCCAGTTGCGAGGCGACGTTGATGATCCGCCCCCAACGCTGCGCCAGCATGTGGGGCAGGGCCCGCTGGCTGGCGACGAAAACGCTGGTCAGATCGACCCGCAACATGTCGTTCCACATCTCGATGGAGAGGTCGACGCAACGGGCCTGGGTCAGCATGCCGGCGTTGTTCACCAGGATATCGATGCCGCCGAAATGCTCGACGCAGGCATCGACCCCGGCCTGGGCGCCTTCGACGCTGCCGACATCGGCCAGGCATTCGACGACTTCGGCACCCAGTTCGCGGCAGGCTTGGGCGCTCTCGGCCAGGCGCGCGGGGTCGCGGTCGGCCAGCAGCAGGCGAGCGCCAGCGACGGCATAGGCCCGAGCGATAGCGGCGCCGATGGCGCTGCCGGCACCCGTGGTCCCGGCGCGGCGGTTGTGCAGGTGTTGCATGTGCAGCACTCCTGAAAAAGCTCAGCCCCTGGACGCCCCCGAAGGGGCGCGGCTGATTTGCGGACGTTAAAGGTTTGGCGGTAGAGCGATGAGCAGCCTCGGCGGCAGCTACAGGTCGCAACCGCAGCTCAGTCCGGCCAGCGCACCGTCAGGCCGCCATCGATGACGATGCTCTGCCCGGTCAGGTAGCTGGATTCGTCGCTGGTGAGAAAGCGCACCAGCGACGCCACTTCATCGGCCCGCCCGACCCGGCCCAGGGGAATCGCCCGGGCCGCCTTGGCCAGGCCTTCCGGGCCCAGGGAGTTCTGGCTGTCCAGCGACTGCGGGGTCTCGATCAACCCCGGGATCACCGCGTTGCAGCGAATGCCCCGGGCCGCCAGTTCCACCGCCAGCGAGCGGCACAGCCCCGGCACCCCGGCCTTGGCCGCGGCGTAGTGGGCGTGCTCCTGCCAGCCATAGACGCCGCCGGCAATCGAGGAAATCGCCACCAGGGCACCGCCCTCCTCCATGTGTTTGACCGCCGCGCGGAAGGTGCGCATGACCCCGGTCAGGTCGACATCGAGCATGGCGTTCCAGGCTTGGTCGGTCATCTCCAGCAACGGCGCACGGCGCAGCAGGCCGGCATTGGCCACGGCGTAATCGAGGCGGCCAAAGTGCGCCACGGCCTGCTCGGCCAGGGCGTCCACCGAGGCGCTGTCGGTCACGTCCAGGGACAGCATCAGGCAGTGCCCGCCTGCCTCGGCCACGAGCTCGCGGGTGGCTTGCGGGTCATGGGGGTCGGCGGGGAAATAACCGCCCACCACCGCCACACCGGCTCGCGCATAGGCCACGGCCAGGGCCTGACCGATGCCGCTGGCGGCACCGGTGATCAAGGCGACTTTTTGAGTCATGGATCACTTTCCTTATTGAACGGTTTCAGGACGCACATGGCGCGCGGCGAACATCAGCGCACCGGAGAGAAAGCAAGGCAGCGCGCCGAAATACAGGGCCGAGGTCTGCCAGTCGCCACCGGCGGACAGCACCTGGGTGGCGCCGAAACCCGCCACCACCGCGCCAATCGGCCCCATGGCATGGATGATCGCGCCGCCGGTGGCGCGGATGCTGGTGGGAAAACTCTCACTGATGAAAAACAGCGCCGCCGAATACGGGCCGATCAGGAAGAACAGGCCCAGGCTGTAGAGGCCCACCACCATCGGCAGGTTGCTCGGGCCGTAGAGCATGCCGGCGAACGACAGGCCGCCGAGCATCCAGCCCAGGCCGATGACATTGCGCCGGCCGATCTTGTCGCCCATCCAGCCGTGGCTCAGGTAGCCGCAATAGCCCACCAGGTTGGACAGCACCAGGATGATCAGCGAGTTCTCGAAGGAGATGTGGTGCACGCTGACGATCACCGATGTGCCCAGCACACTGAACACCTGGATCGCCGCCCAGTTGAGCAGGATCGCCGCGCCGATCACCAGGGTCGCGCGTCGCGCCGGGCCACGAAAGGCCGCGGCCAGGCCGGCCTTGCTGTGCTCGTCGTAGTCCACGCCGTAAGTCAGCGCCACCGCCTGGGCCTCGCTGACCGAACCGCTTTTGCGCAGTTGGCTGATGCGCTGATGGATCTGGAACTGCGGGCTCTCCTTGAGCTTGCGCGCCATCACCGCGATGACGATGGCCGGGATTGCGGCAAAGATGAAACAACCCTGCCAGCCGATGATCGGCAGCAGCACCGCGGTCAGCCCGGCGGCGATCAGCGCCCCCACCGGCCAGCCGCCCTGTACCAGGCTGTAGATAAAGCCCCGGCGCTTGGCCAGCTTCGGATCATCGGAGGCCGCGTACAGCTCGCTAAGGTAGGTGGCGTTCACCGTTTCCTCGGCGTAACCCAGGCCGCCCAGGGAGCGGATCAGAATCAGCGGCGACTTGCCCCAGGCGCCGCCGATAGCGGTCAGCGCCGAGCAGATGGCCGAGCCGCTGACGGTGAAAATGATGCCCATGCGCCGCCCCAGCTTGTCCACCAGCGGCCCGATGGCAAGGGCCACCACCGCGGTGCCCACCGCCACCCAGGTGGCGATCTCGGCCTGCTCGACCTCGCCCCAGCCGAAGTGCCGGCCGATCTCCGGCAGCAGGGTGCCAAACAGAATGAAGTCATACACCGCGAAGACCCAGGCGAAGAAGGCGATCCAGGTGGCGAAGCGCACCTGGTCCGGGGTCAGTTGCTGGGGTTTCCAGCCAGTCAGGTCGAGCTTGTTATAGATAGACATCAATTACGCCTCGATGAAGTGGCCGGGATCAGCGGTTGCGCGGGTGGCGGCGGATAAAGTCGTCGGCGATCTCGTCGAAGGTGACGAAACGCACGCCGGCATGGCTCTGGATGTGTTCGATCAGGCGTTCGAGCATCAACAGCACTTGCGGGCGGCCGGAGACATCGGGGTGGATGGTCATGGTGAACACCGCGTGTTCGTGCTCGCGGTAGACCCAGTCGAACTGGTCGCGCCACATTTCTTCCAGGTGCCGCGGGTTGACGAAGCCGTGGCTGTTGGGCGCTTTCTTGATGAACATCATTGGCGGCAGGTCGTCCAGGTACCAGTTGGCCGGGATCTCCACCAGGTCGGTTTCCTGGCCGCGCACCAGAGGTTTCATCCAGGTGTCGGGGTGCTGGCTGTAGTCGATCTTGGTCCAGCTGTCGCCGACCCGCACGTAGTAGGGATGAAAGTCGTTGTGCATCAGGCTGTGGTCGTACTTGATGCCTTTTTTCAGCAGCAGCTCGTTGGTTACCTTGCTGAATTCCCACCAGGGCGCGACGTAGCCGGTGGGGCGCTTGCCGGTGACCTGGGTGATCAGCTCGATGGATTTGTCGAGGACGATCTCTTCCTGCTCCGGGGTCATGGCGATGGGGTTTTCGTGGCTGTAGCCGTGCACGCCGATCTCGTGGCCGGCGTCGGCCACGGCCTTCATCTGCTCGGGAAAGGTTTCCATGGAGTGCCCGGGGATGAACCATGTCGTGCGCAGGCCATAGCGCTCGAACAGCTTGAGCAGGCGCGGCGCGCCGACTTCCCCGGCGAACAGCCCACGGGAGATGTCGTCCGGCGAATCCTCGCCGCCGTAAGAGCCGAGCCAGCCGGCCACCGCGTCCACATCGACACCAAATGCACAGAGAATTTCTTTAGCCATGAGCGGCCTCCAGTGATTGCTTGTTGTTGGAAAAAAGTCGTCGGGGCTTAGCGCGGCAACAGCGCCTCCAGCGCCAGGGCCGCGTTCAGCAACTGCCGGTCATGGCCCTGGGGCAGGCTCAGCAACAGCCCGGTGGGCAGGCCCTGGGCATCACGGCCGCTGGGCAGGGCCACCCCGGGCATATCGAGAAAACTGCCGGGCATGGTCAGGCGCAGGGTAGCCAGGTTGGTCCGGGCAAACAGCTCGTCGTCCTGCTCCAGGGGCGCCAGGGGCGGCGCCACATGGGCCACGGTGGGGGTGATCAGCACGGCGCCGTCCAGTTCGTCGTGCATTTGCTGCTGCAACTGGCGCCGCGCCTGGTAAAGCCGCAGCAGTTGGCTGGCCGGCATCTGCCGGGCGCTTTCCAGGCGCCGGCGTACCCGTGGATCGAGCTGTTCGGCGTACTCGCTGTCGAGCAACGGCTGGTGCAGGGCGAAGGCCTCGGCGGCGCCCAGCCAGCCGTGCTCCTGAATCAGTTGCAGGGTGGCTTGCAGGCTGTGCAGCGGCCGTTGCTCCACCAGCGCCCCGGCCTGTTGCAGGCTTTCGATGACCACCCGCAGATTGGCCCGCACCGCGGCCTGGGTACGACTGTCGTCAAGCACTTGCGAATCGACCCAGAAGCGTTGCCCGGCCAGGCTGCGGGGCGCCGGCAATTGCCGGGGATCGCCACCGCGCAACAAGCCGTCGATCAGCCAAGCATCACGCACGCTGCGGGTCAGCGGCCCGAGGCTGTCGAGGCTTTCGGCCAGGGGAAATACCCCCTCGCGGTCATAGCGGCGGGAGGTCGCGCGGTAGCCCACCAGGCCATTGAAGGCCGCGGGAATGCGGATCGAACCGGCAGTGTCGGTGCCCATGGCGATCGGCACGATAGCCGCGGCCACCGCCACCGCGGAGCCTGCCGAGGAGCCACCGGGAATCCGAGGCTGGGCATCGCTGTGGGGGTTGATCGGGGTGCCGAAGTGCGGGTTCAGGCCGAGCCCGGAATAGGCGAATTCGCTGAGGTTGGTCTTGCCCAGGCTGACCAGCCCGGCGCGGCACAACTGCCGCACGCTGGGCGCATCGATGCTGGCCGGCGGTGCCTCGCGACGCACCTGAGCGGCGGCGGAGGTGATGCTGCCGGCGAGGTCGAACAGGTCCTTCCAGGCCAGGGGCACGCCATCGAGCAGGCTCAGCGGCTGGCCATCGCGCCAACGGGCGGCAGCCGCCTCGGCCTCGCGCCGGGCCCGGGCCGGACACAGGGAAATGAACACATGGGGCGTCGCCTCGGCCAACGCCAGGGCCTGCTCCAGAACCTGGACCGGATCGGTGCGGCCCTGGGCAAAGGCTCGGGCCATGGCCGTGGCATCGTTCAACGAATCAGCGTGCATGGTTCACTCCGCAAATCTAAAAATGTACTAATTTTTAAAATATACATTTTATCCAGAGCAGATTCCGTGCCAGCTCAGGAGCACGCGCACCGCTCCAGCGACTCTGAAAACTCGCAAACCCCTCTGCAATATCGAGCCAGAGTGGGTTGCTGACACAGACCACGAGGCGACCGACGGAGAAAATCCTCGCGCCTGGTTCCATCAATGAAATAATGTATCTTTTATTAAAAAGTACATTTTGGTGCAGAAAGGTAACAACTCAGCCCTGACGGCCCCAGGACGGGGCAGCCAAACGTGGCACTCAGTGACACTCGGCAACTGTGAGAGAATCCCCGGCCATCGCCGCCCAGCCCCTAGAGGAACCGATGAAAGCAGTGTCAGCAGAGGACCCGCGCACCGCATCGCGCTACGCCATGATCCGTCAGGTATTGCGCGACGCCATCCTCCAGGGCACCGCCCTGCAGGGCCTGGTGTTGCTGGAAGCGCCGCTGGCGGAACTGTTCGGCACCAGCCGGGTGCCGGTGCGCAAGGCCCTCGACCTACTGCATGGCGAAGGCTTGATCAGCCGTTTTGACGGTCGCGGCTACCTGATCAACCCCCAGGGTCTGGAAATCGAACCGCTGCGCCTGCCCCTCAGCCATGCCCACCTGGGACTGGCCAGCGACGAAGAACTGGTGGACACCCGGCCCCTGGGGGAACGGATCTACGAAGAACTGGGCAGCGCCCTCTCCACCTGCATCGCCTTCGGCCACTTCCGCCTCGACGAACAGGCCGCCGCCGAGCACTACGGCGTCAGCCGCGCGGTGGTCCGCGAAGCGCTGATGCGCCTGCGCGACCGCGGCCTGGTGGAAAAGGAGCCCTACTCCCAATGGCTGGCCGGGCCGCTGACCGCCCGCGAAGTCACCGAAGACTACGAACTGCGCGCCTGCCTGGAACCCGAAGCCCTGCGCCAGAGCGCGCAGGGCCTGGGCCGTGAATGGCTGGAACAGATGCTGGAACGGGTAACCCAGGCACAACAGGCCGAGCATTGCGACCTGCAGGTGCTGGAGCGCCTGGAAGAAGACCTGCACCAGCACTGCCTGAGCGGCTTGCACAACCGCAAGATGGCGGCGCTGATCCGCCAGGCCCAGAGCCCGATGATCATCAACCGGATCTTCTACCGTCTGCTGGGCATCGGCGCCGACCCGGCGATGCTTGCCGAACACCGACTGATCCTCGAACTGTTGCTGCACGGCGCCTTCGACGCCGCCGCCCTGAACCTTCGCGAACACCTGCAACGCGCCGGCCAGCGCATGCTGCAACGCCTCAAGGTGCTCTCGGTGCTCCCGGAACCGGAACTCCCGGGCTTCCTCAGCAAAATCAGCTGAGCCCTGTAGCCGCTGCTGAGCCTGCGAGGCTGCGCAAAGGTCCGCAGGACCTTGCTTGGCGATCGCCCGCCAAACCTCCGGCGGCCTTCGGACCCCCGCGTCCCTGCGGGCCGTTCGCAGCCTGCGGCAGCGGCTACAGTGCGTTGCGCCGCACCAGGCTGAGGTCGGCGGTGACGGCCCGTCGCTGGCTCAGGTAGCGGGTGCAACTGACCCGCAGGAAGGAAGCGAAGTTCACCACTTCGCCGCGGTAGTCCATGACCTCTTCATACAGCTTGGCGATCAGCTGGTTGGTGGTCATGCCGTCGGCTTCGGCGATCTCGCTGAGGATGTCCCAGAACTGGTTTTCCAGGCGCAAGGTGGTGACCACGCCACAGATGCGCAGCGAACGAGAGCGGGACTCGTAGAGAATCGGGTCGGCCTTGACGTACAGCTCGCACATGACGTGGTCCTCGCTTACAGGGTGATCTGGGTGCCCAGCAGGCCCAGGAAACCGGCCAGCCAGCTAGGGTGCGCCGGCCAGGCCGGAGCAGTGGCCAGGTTGCCCTGGACGTGGCCCTGCGTCACCGGGATATCGATGTAGGTGCCGCCGGCGAGCCGCACTTCCGGGGCACAGGCCGGGTAGGCGCTGCATTCGCGGCCTTCGAGGATGCCCGCCGCCGCCAGCAGTTGCGCGCCGTGGCACACCGCGGCAATCGGCTTGCCGGCCTGGTCGAATTCCTTGACCAGTTGCAGCACCTTGGCGTTCAGCCGCAGGTATTCCGGAGCACGTCCGCCGGGGATCAGCAGCGCGTCGTAATCAGCGGAGCTGACCTGGGCGAAGTCGAAGTTGAGGGCAAACAGGTGCCCTGGTTTCTCGCTGTAGGTCTGGTCACCCTCGAAGTCATGGATCGCCGTGCGCACGGTCTGCCCGGCACTCTTGTCGGGGCACACCGCGTGCACCTGGTGACCGACCATCAGCAGGGCCTGGAACGGCACCATCACTTCGTAGTCTTCGACGTAATCGCCAACCAGCATGAGGATCTTTTTCGCGGCCATGGAGTGGACTCCTTTCAGGGAAATACAGGGGCAGAAGGACTATTCAAGGTAGCCCCATTCCACCGGGCCGGGTAATAGCCAGGTACTACAGCGGCAAGCTGCAAGTGGATAGCTGCAAGTGGCTGGCTGCAGGTTTCTCGCTTGCGGCTGGCGGCTGGCCGCTTGTCGCTTGTCGCTTGTCGCTTGTCGCTTGTCGCTTACAACGGCTGGTCTGCCTTGAGCAGGGTTTCCAGGCAGTGCTCGCTGATCTGGTAGAAGGCCTTGAGCTCTTCGATCCTGGCCAGCAATAGCGTCGGATCAACCGGCTCGTCGCGCTTGACCGCCAGGATCATCTTGTTCTTGTTGGTGTGCTCCAGGGAGATGAATTCGAAGACCTTGGTTTCATAGCCACAGGCTTCGAGGAACAGCGCTCGCAGGCTGTCGGTGACCATTTCTGCCTGCTGCCCCAGGTGCAGGCCGTACTGCAGCATCGGCTTGAGCAGCGCCGGGCTCTGGATCTGCTGGCGGATCTGCTTGTGGCAGCACGGCGAGCACATGATGATCGCCGCGCCGGAGCGGATGCCGGTGTGGATCGCGTAGTCGGTGGCGATGTCGCAGGCATGCAGCGCGATCATCACATCCAGCTGGCTGGGGGCCACGCTGCGCACATCACCGCACTTGAACACCAGGCCCGGGTGTTCCAGGCGCTGCGCGGCGGCGTTGCACAGGCTCACCATGTCCTCGCGCAATTCGACGCCGGTGACTTCGCCCTCGGCCTTGAGGGTGTTGCGCAGGTAGTCGTGGATGGCGAAGGTCAGGTAGCCCTTGCCGGAACCGAAGTCCGCCACCCGTACCGGCTGGTCGAGCTTGATTGGCGAACTGCTCAGGGCATGGCTGAAGACTTCGATGAACTTGTTGATTTGCTTCCATTTGCGCGACATCGCCGGAATCAGCTCGTGCTGCTTGTTGGTCACCCCCAGGTCGGCAAGAAACGGCCGGCTGAGATCGAGGAAGCGGTTCTTCTCCCGGTTGTGCTCGGCCGATGGCACATCGCGCTGGGTTTGCGACTTGCCCTTGAACAGTGAGCTCTTGCCCTTCTTGCTGTATTCGAGCTGCACTTCATCGGTCAGGGTCAGCAAGTGGGCGTTCTTGAACGAGGCCGGCAGCAAGCCGGCAATGTTCGCCATGCCCTCGGCCAGAGAGAAGTTCTTGGTGATGTCGCGGGTCTTGTAGCGATAGACGAAGGACAGGCACGGCTGCTCCTTGACCGTCAGCTGCTTGATGATCAGGCGCTGCAGCTCTGCCTCCGGGCCCACGTGCTTGGCCAGTACCAGCTTGATAAAGGCGTTCTGCGCGAGGCTGGTGTCGAGCAATTGCAGGAACTGGGCGTGATGATCCGGCGTGGGGCGGGCGGAAGATGCGGTAACGGACATGGGGGGCAGGTGCCTCGGGCGATGCGGGGTGTGAATCAGGGAGTGGCGGGTATTTTAGGGAGCAAGCTCCGTCGGGGCACGAAGTTATTCACCCGACGGTAAAAAAACGTCGCTCGAGGGCGGTACAAGGCTCAAGGGCCTGTTCGCCGGCAAGCCGGCTCCTACGGCGGCTCAGTTGAGCACCACCAGGCGGTTGGGCAATTCGTTGCGCACCTGGGTCAGGGGCACATGGGCCTTGAGCAGTTCGCCGCTGGCTTCAATGCAGTCGAGGAAGCCCTGCAGGGTCTGGCCCTGCCGGACTTGCCGGGTAAAGTTGCGCACGATGCCGCTCCACTGTTTGTTATCCAGGCGCTTGGAAATGCCCTCGTCCACGAGGATTTCCACGTAGCGCTCAGCCTCGCTGACAAAGATCAGCACCCCGGTGCCGCCCACGGTGTGGTGCAGGTTCTGTTCGAGGAACTGGCGCCGGGCCAAGTTGGAGGCCCGCCAGTGGCGTACCGAGCGCGGGATCAGTCGGGTAGTGATCCGCGGCAGGCGAAACACCAGGCACAGCACGATAAAGGTTGTCCATTGCGCCAGCAGCAACAGGTGCATGTTCAGCCAGCCGGTGGCGTAGTGCACCAGCCCCGGCACCACCAGCGCCAGCAGGCTGGCCCAGAGCAGCGGGATGTAGGCGTAGTCGTCGGCCCGGGCGGCCAGCACTGTCACCAGTTCGGCGTCGGTCTGCTGCTCCACCCGGGCAATGGCTTCGGCCACTTGCCGTTGTTCGTATTCACTGAGTAATGCCATGTCGTAGGATTTCCGCTTTTTATTTTGAGTTACCAGCCGCCGGAGGAACCGCCGCCGCCAAAGCTGCCGCCGCCACCGCTGAAGCCACCGCCGCCGGACCCGCCACC
>NZ_QKLN01000053.1:0-426 GCF_003225665.1 Pseudomonas sp. TKO26 | reverse complement strand
GAGCGCCACATAGTCGGCATCGAATTCGATCAGGGCTTGCCCCGCCTCCACCCGCTGGCCTTCCTCGACCAGACGGGTGAAGCCCTTGCCGGCCAGGCTTACAGTGTCCAGGCCGATATGCATCAGCACCTGCACGCCGTTGTCATCGGTGATGCTGACCGCATGCCCAGTGTCCTGGATATTGCTGATCACCCCGGCCAGCGGCGCGCAGAGGGTCTGCGATGTTGGGTCGATGCACAGGCCGTCGCCGATCATGCGGCTGGCGAATACCGGGTCGGGCACCTTGTCCAGCGCCAGCAGTACACCCGACAAGGGCGCCCGCAATTCCAGGGGTTGCGTTGCGATCATGACTTCACCTGCTGTTTTGTTCTGTAAAAATCACGGGTAGATGCGAATGCCAGGGGTGACTTATTTCCACCAGTATTC
>NZ_QKLN01000052.1:0-430 GCF_003225665.1 Pseudomonas sp. TKO26 | reverse complement strand
CCGTCACCGCCGCCGCGTCAGATGTGGAACAAGGACCGGGCCCCGCCAGACGCCTGCGCCCGCTGTCGACCCCCGCCCGGCCCCGGGCGAACCCCACGCGCCCCACCAGCCGCGCAGGGGGCTGGGTATAATCTGCCCGCCCCGGCCAGGGCCAGCCGGCGTAGCCGCCGCTTCACCGCGCGCCTCACCGCCTTTGCCATTGCGCTTTCGGTCTGCCTGCTGCTGGCGGTGGAGCGGGGGCGCACCGGAGCCCGAGCCAGTTTCGCCAGCACCATCAGCGGCACCGACCGGATCGCCGGGGCCCGCGCCGGCGCGGTGAACCTACTGCTGGACTCGGTATTCCGCATCGGCAACGCCACCAACCACATCCGCTGGGGCCGCTTCGGGCATTTCGCCAGCCCACGCGAAGGGCAAGCGGCGGACCCGAGTT